>NZ_JBEXOV010000014.1:21592-112046 GCF_040611715.1 Streptomyces sp. NPDC006544
GGTCACCACCGGAACGGAAGCCACCACCGGAGGGACGGTCACCACCCGAGCGGAAGCCACCACGGTCGCCGCCACCGCGGTTGTCGTCGCGACGGAAGCCGCCACGGTCACCGCCGCGGTCGCCACCACGGTCGTCGCGACGGTTGTCACGGCGCTCGTAGTTGCCACGCTCGTCACGGCTCTGGAACGCGGGGCGCTCCTCGACCGCCGGCACGGCCGCGACGGCAGCCGCGACCTCGGCCTCGGCCTCGGCCGCGACCTCGGCGACAGCGGCCGCCACGCCGTCGGCGTCCTCGCCGCGCTCACGCGCGGAGCGGGCGACCAGGCGGTCGGCCTCCTCGCGCAGCTCCACGGCACGGCGCGACAGGCGCTCCAGCTGCTTGGTGAGGTCGGCGACCTCGCGCTCGGCCTGCTTCGCCGCGTTGTTCGCGGAGTCGGCCTGAACCTGCGTCAGCGAACGGGCGCCGGTGATCTCGGCGACCTCGGGGTCGAACGCGCCGACGCCCTGGACGATGTGGCGCGAGGCGTCGACGCCCGCGTCCTCCATCAGACGGAAGATCTGGCGGCGCTGGTGCGGCAGGGCGAGGGAGACGACCACGCCCGACTTGCCGGCGCGGGCGGTGCGGCCCGAGCGGTGCAGGTAGTCCTTGTGGTCGCCGGCCGGGTCCACGTTCAGGACCAGGTCGATGCCGTCGACGTGGATGCCGCGGGCGGCGACGTCGGTCGCGACGAGCGCGTTGACGTAGCCGTCCTTGAAGTCGGCGAGGACGCGGGTACGGGCACCCTGCGTCATGCCGCCGTGCAGCGCGTCGGCCTTCACGCCGGACTCGATGAGCTGCTCGGCGATGCGGTCGGCGCCCAGCTGGGTGCGGACGAAGATGATCGTGCGGCCCTTGCGGGCGGCGATGGCGGCCGTGACCGGCGCCTTGTCCTTCGGCTTCACGACGAGGACGTGGTGCGTCATGGTCGTGACGTTGCCCTGCGCGCTGTCGACCTCGTGCGTGACGGGGTTGGTCAGGTAACGCTTGACCAGGGTGCCGATCTCGTTCTCCATGGTGGCGGAGAAGAGCATGCGCTGGCCGCCGCCGGGGATCTGGTCGAGCAGCTCGGTGACCTCGGGCAGGAAGCCCAGGTCCGCCATCTGGTCGGCCTCGTCGAGGACCGCGACCTCGACGTTCCCCAGGGAGCAGGCGCCGCGGTTGATGATGTCGCGCAGACGGCCGGGGGTGGCGACGAGGACGTCGACACCGCGCTCCAGGGCGAAGATCTGGTTGCTCATCGAGGTACCGCCGCAGACGACCTTCATCTTGAGGCCGAGCACGTCGCCGTAGGGCTGGAGAGCGTCCGCGACCTGCATCGCGAGCTCACGCGTCGGCGTCAGGATGATCGCGCGGGGCTTCTTCTTCTCGGTGTGGCCGCCGGCCAGCAGGGCCAGGGTCGGCAGACCGAAGGAGAGGGTCTTGCCGGAGCCGGTGCGGCCGCGGCCGAGGATGTCCTTGCCGGCCAGGGCGTCCGGGATGGTCGCGGCCTGGATCGGGAAGGGCGCGGTGACGCCGTTCTGGGCGAGCTTGCGCACGATGCCGTCCGGCAGACCGAGGTCGCCGAAGGTCAGGGTGGGCTCGGCGTCGGCGTCGTCGGCCGCGTCGTCGTCGAAGTCGGTGGTGGAGTCCTCGAAGGACCCGCCGGTCGTCACGTCGGCCTCGAGGGCCTCGATGATCTCGTCGGCGACTACGGCCTCGATGGCCTCGGTGACCGCGAGGGTCTCGGCGTCGACGATCTCGTTGGAGTCGTTCTCGGGCATGACGGAACGGTCAGAACTGGAAATGGACATGCGAAATGCGAAACCTTCCGGAGTCTCGGCACGCGCCCAAACTCCGTGAATCGCAAATCGACCGCCTCAATGCGGTCAGCCACGGCTAGGGAGAGTACGCGCCACGCGGCGCTCTTCGGATTCGGCGCCGGGCAATGGGATCAAACGATCTATAACCATACGCACCCTCCCCGGGGTCTGGCAAGTCGCCCCCCGAAGAAGGCTCTGACCAGCACAAACACCGGCCGAGGGGTCGGACCCTCCAGGGCCTTCACCCCGAAGCCGCCGCCACCGGAGGCCCCTATGGGGCGCCCGGAGCTCCACTCGGATCCGCCTGCGAGGGCACAGGACTCGGTGTGGGTTCCGTCACGGGCGGCGGCGAGACGGGCGGCTGCGGGGTCGGCGGCTGCGGGGTCGGGGAGGCCTGCTGTCCGCCGCCCGGGCCGCCCGCCCCGCCCGCGCCGCCGGAACCCGGACCGGAGTCGCCCGAGGGCTGCTGGCCGCCCTGACCGCCCGCGCCGCCGCCCGGCCCCGCCGAAGGCGAGGGAGCCCCCGGCACGCCGGCCGGCGCCCCCGGGCTGGGAGAGGCCCCGGTCGCGCCGGAGGCCTTCCCCGGCTCTCCCGTCTTGCCGTCCTGCCCTCCCGCACCGTCCTTCGCGCCGTGGGAGCCGGCGTGCGTCCCGGTGCCCTTGCCGGACGAGGAACCGCCGCCGGACTTGCCGCCCTGGAGGCCCGCCGGGGAGGAGGGCCCGGGCTGCGCGCCGTCCTCGCCGACGCTCATGCAGCCCGCCGTCGCCGTCACCGCCAGCGCGGCGAGGGCCAGCCCGAGGGGGCGCAGCGGGCGGTGGAGTCGGAGGGAAGCGGTCAACTGGCGCACGGGGCACCTCCGGAACACAGGCAAGAGTCCGCGGTGAGCGGGTCAATGTGCCCAACTCCCCCTACCCCGTAAGAGACACGCTCCAGCGGGGAGAAGGGCACGGGGGCCGCCCGGCGAACGGACGGCGCGCCGTGGCCGTCAGGCGAACAGCTGGCGCGCCACCTGGAAACCGAGCGTGACCCCGCCCAGCCCGACCAGCACCGACCCCGCCGCGTTCGCCACCGCGAGGAACCCCCAGCCCCGCTCGGCCAGTCGCAGCGTCTCGTAGGAGAACGTCGAGTACGTGCTCAGCGCCCCGCACAGGCCCGTTCCGAGCAGCAGGCTCAGCCGCGAGGAGGCAGCACCGTCCAGTACGGCACCCGTCAGCGCACCCAGCAGCAGGCAGGCGGCCGCGTTCACCACGAAGGTCCCCCACGGGAAGACCGAGTCGTGCCGGGCCTGCACCGCCCGGTCGCCCAGGTAGCGCAGCGGCGCCCCCACGGCCGCACCCAGGATCACCACCAGCCAGTTCACCGGCTCGCGCCCCGTACCCCGGGCCGGCCGTCGCCCACCGCGCGCCGGGTCACCGTGGCCGCCGCCCACACCGCGCCCAGCGCGCCGGCCACCGTGAGCCCGGCGTACGCCAGGGCGGTCCCGGCCTCGCCGGCGTCGAGCAAACGCGCGAAGTCCACGGCGTAGGTGGAGAAGGTGGTGAATCCGCCGAGCACCCCGACCCCCACGAAGGGCCGGACGAGGGGACGGGCGGAGCGGCCGCCCTCACTGATCAGCACCATGAGCACGCCGATGAGCGCGCAGCCCGACACGTTGACCCAGAAGGTCCCCCAGGGGAAGGCCCCGGGCGCGGCCGGCCACAGCAGGGCGACCCCGTACCGCGCCGACGCTCCCGCGGCGCCGCCGGCCGCCACGGCCGCGAGCACCCGGCGCCGCGGCTCGGCGCGCTGCGCCGGGACGTGGAGGTCGACGTCCGGATCGATGGCTTCGACGGCCTCGCCACCCTCCAACGGCCGGGTCATCCGCGCCATCCTGCACATGTCGCCACCCGGCCATTCTCGCGCGCCGTGTCCCGGCCCGCCGCGATCGGCCCGGCACACGGGAGAATGGCGGTGTGCTGGAGATGACGCGTGACGCGTTCGAAGAGCTGGTGGCCGAAGCCCTGGACTCGATCCCCGAGGACCTGACCCGGGTCATGGACAACGTGGCCGTGTTCGTGGAGGACGAGCCCGCCTCCGACGACCCGGATCTGCTCGGCCTCTACGAGGGGACCCCGCTCACGGAGCGGGGCGAGTGGTACGCCGGGGTGCTGCCCGACCGGATCTCGGTCTACATGGGTCCGACCCTGCGGATGTGCGGGAGCCCGGAGGAGGTGGTCCACGAGGTCGCCGTGACCGTGGTCCACGAGATCGCCCACCACTTCGGCATCGACGACGAGCGGCTGCACGCGCTCGGCTGGGGCTGACCCGCTGGGCCACAGCGGGC
Source organism: Streptomyces sp. NPDC006544 (assembly GCF_040611715.1). Classification (NCBI taxonomy): domain Bacteria; kingdom Bacillati; phylum Actinomycetota; class Actinomycetes; order Kitasatosporales; family Streptomycetaceae; genus Streptomyces; species Streptomyces sp. NPDC006544. The sequence continues at coordinate 25,756 of NZ_JBEXOV010000014.1, forward strand.
CACACCGGGCCGTGCCGTGCCGGGCCGTGCCGGGTCCGGGCGCCCCCTCCCGGACCTGCGGACCCGCCCGCGGAAACCGTTTTGGCGATCGCCGCCGCCATCCCATATGCTTCTCACGTCCCCGACGCGCTGGAAAGTGCCCGGCGGGCCTTTAGCCCTCATCGTCTAGTGGCCCAGGACGCCGCCCTTTCAAGGCGGTAGCACGGGTTCGAATCCCGTTGGGGGTACGCATTACCTTGTGCGAGACTTGTGCTCGCACATTGCAAGGACCTGTGGAGCAGTTGGTTAGCTCGCCACCCTGTCAAGGTGGAGGTCGCGGGTTCAAGTCCCGTCAGGTTCGCTGAAGCCGGAAACGGTTTCGTGGCTGGGTAGCTCAGTTGGTACGAGCGATCGCCTGAAAAGCGATAGGTCGCCGGTTCGACCCCGGCCCCAGCCACCAGAAAGAGAAGGCCCCGTCCCTTGGACGGGGCCTTCTCTCGTCACTCCCGTCCGCCGCCTGCCGCCCCTTCCTCGGCGCGCTCTTCCGAGGGCAGCCCGCAGGGCCCCTGCGCGGCGGCCGCGCGCGCCCTGCGGCGCCACTGCCCCAGGCCCGCGCCCGTCGCAGCCACGGCGACCAGCCCGAGCAGCACCCCGTCGGGGACCGCGTCGGCCACGGTCTGCACCCGCTGCTCCACGGCGAACGAGTCGTCCACGTCCAGCAGCCCGGGCAGCGCGCTCGCCCCGTCGTAGATCAGGAACAGCGCGCCGAGCACGATGAAGAACAGGCCCGAGGCGAGCGAGGTCGTGTGCAGTTCGAAGCGGCCGACCGAGAAGGCCCGGCCGCGCAGCCAGCGCCGGCGGCCCAGGTCGAAGCGCTCCCAGAGCAGGGCCAGCACGAACAGCGGCACCGCCATGCCCAGCGCGTACACCGCCAGCAGCAGGCCCCCGTAGACCGGGCTGCCGCTGACCGCCGCCACGGTCAGGACGCTGCCGAGGATGGGCCCGGCGCAGAAACCGGCAAGACCGTAGACCGCGCCCAGCGCGTACACCGACAGGGCCGTGGTCGGCCGGATCCGCCCCGACAGCTCCGAGATCCGCTGCGAGGCGAAGCCGAGGCCCAGGATCTGGGCCAGCCCGAGCGCGATGATCAGCCAGCCGCCGAAGAGCACGAGCCCGTCGCGGTTGCCGTGGAAGAACCGCCCGGCGTACGAACCGGCCGCGCCCAGCGGTACGAGGGTGCTCGCGAGGCCCGCGTAGAAGATCCCGGTGCGCGCCAGGAGGCGGGAGGAGGAGTCGATGGAGTAGGCGAAGAAGGCGGGGAGGAGCAGGGCGCTGCACGGGCTGAGCAGCGCGAGGAGGCCGCCCAGCAGGGCGGCCAGGTATCCGATGTCGGTCACTTCGCGGCCTGCGCCTGCGTCTTCGCCTTGGCGATGGCGGCGGAGAAGGCGTCGAGGGGCTGGGCACCGGCGATGGGCTGCCCGTTGACCAGGAAGGACGGGGTGGAGGTGACGCCGATGCGGTAGCCCTCCTCCTGGTCCTTGCGCAGGGCGGCTCCGGCCTGCTCCCCGGCCAGGTCCTTCTTGAAGCGCTCCAGGTCCGGGACCCCGGCCTGCTGCGCCAGCTCGACGAGGCGGTCCTCGCCGAACCCCTTCTCCTTGGAGCCCTCGGCGTAGGCGGCCGCGTGGAACTGCGCGAAGCGGTCCTGCTGCCCGGCGGCCCAGGCCGCCTTGGCGGCGGTCTCGGAGTCGGCGCCGAAGATCGGGAAGTTGCGCCACTCGATGCGCAGGGTGCCGTCCTCCACGTACTTCTTCACCAGCTCGGGCTCGGTGTCGCGGGCGAACTTGCCGCAGTAGCCGCACTTGAAGTCGGAGTACTCGATCAGGACGACGGGGGCGTCGGCGCGTCCGACGGCGAGCTTGTCGCCGGACTCGCGGCGGGCCAGCGCCCTGAGCTGTGCGGCGGGGCCGTCGGCGGACCCGGCCTCGGGCGCGGACGAGGCGGAGGACCGGGCGGGCGAGTCCTCGGGGGCGGTGGCCTGCCAGGAGACGATGCCGAGGGTGACGGCGGCGAGGGCGACACCGGCGCAGATCAGCAGGGGCTTGCGGGAGGTACGGGACGGGGAAGCGGGCATGGGGGTGCTCCAGAGCTGTGCGGGGCGGGACGGGCGGACCGGGCGGATGCGACCGGTCCTCCTAGACCCGCATCACCGACAGCTCCAGCGGGGAGGGCGCCGACTGGCCGGGCCCGTGCGTCAGGACCCGTACGGGTGCCTCGCGCGGCCGGCCCTGCACGGCGGGCGGCGACCCGGCGGGCGGGGCCTGCGCCTGGTCGGGCCCGGACCGCGCGGGCAGCGACGGCACGCCGTCGCGGTCCGGGGACCCGGGGGCGCAGGCGGGCCCGGGGGACCCGGCGGCCGACGCGAAAGCCGCGGGGTGCGGCTCCGCGGTGGCCGCGTCGTGTCCCGGACCGGCGACCGGGACGGGCGTCGCCGACGCGGGCATCGCCGACGCGGGGGACGCGGGCATCGCCGACGCGGAAGACCCGGGCGTCGCCGACGCGGAACCGGCCGCGAAGGTCCCGACCAGCAGGGCCCAGCCCAGCAGCACCGCGAACACGCACCGGAGGCGGCGGGGGCGGGGCATCGTGGGCAGCCTCTCACTCGTGGACGCGGGGGAGTCGGGGGGACTCAGGAGGAGTCGTCCCGAAATGGTACGGGTCCACCCCACAAATGCGTTCGCCACCCGGCGCCTACGGGTGAGATCCTCGACCAGGTATGTCTACTTCCTTCGCCGCCCTGCAGACGCTTCTCGGTGAGATCTCCCTCCGTGACGCGCACCGCCTCGGCCGCCGCCTCGAAGGCGCCCGCCGCATCCGCAAGCCCGAGGCCAAGCAGGCCGTGCTCGACGAGATCGCCGCGGAGGCCGAAAAGGCCGCCGCGCGACTGGCCGGGCGCGCCTCGCGGAGGCCGGAGGTCACGTATCCCGAGAACCTTCCCGTCAGCCAGAAGAAGGACGAGATCGCCGAGGCGATACGCGACCACCAGGTCGTGATCGTCGCGGGCGAGACCGGATCCGGCAAGACCACGCAGATCCCCAAGATCTGCATGGAGCTGGGCCGTGGCGTCCGGGGCATGATCGGGCACACCCAGCCCCGCCGGATCGCGGCCCGCACCGTCGCGGAGCGCATCGCGGAGGAGCTGAAGTCCGAGATCGGGCAGACCGTCGGCTGGAAGGTCCGGTTCACCGACCAGGTGGACCAGGACGCGACCTTCGTCAAACTGATGACGGACGGCATCCTGCTCGCCGAGATCCAGACGGACCGCGAACTGCGCGCGTACGACACGATCATCATCGACGAGGCCCACGAGCGGTCCCTGAACATCGACTTCCTGCTCGGGTACCTGGCCACGCTGCTGCCCAAGCGCCCCGACCTCAAGGTGATCATCACCTCGGCGACGATCGACCCCCAGCGCTTCTCCCGGCACTTCGGCGAGGCCCCGGTCGTCGAGGTCAGCGGCCGGACGTATCCGGTGGAGGTGCGTTACCGGCCGCTCCTCGAGGAGGATTCCGAGGACAGCGACCGCGACCAGATCACGGCGATCTGCGAGGCCGTGGACGAGCTGCAGTCGGAGGGGCCGGGCGACATCCTGGTCTTCCTCTCCGGCGAGCGCGAGATCCGTGACACGGCGGACGCGCTCATCAAGCGGAACCTGCGCTCCACCGAGGTGCTCCCCCTCTACGCCCGCCTCTCGCACGCCGAACAGCACCGCGTCTTCCAGCAGCACACCGGCCGCCGGATCGTCCTGGCCACGAACGTCGCCGAGACCTCGCTGACCGTGCCGGGCATCAAGTACGTGATCGATCCGGGCACGGCCCGCATCTCCCGCTACAGCCACCGCACCAAGGTCCAGCGGCTGCCCATCGAGCGGATCTCACAGGCCAGCGCCAACCAGCGCAAGGGCCGCTGCGGCCGTACCTCGGACGGCATCTGCATCCGGCTGTACTCGGAGGACGACTTCCTGACCCGTCCCGAGTTCACGGACGCCGAGATCCTGCGCACGAACCTCGCCTCCGTCATCCTCCAGATGACCGCGGCCGGCCTCGGCGAGATCGAGAAGTTCCCCTTCATCGACCCGCCGGACCACCGCAACATCCGCGACGGCGTGCAGCTGCTGCAGGAGCTCGGGGCCCTGGACCCGGCCGAGAAGGACCACAAGAAGCGGCTGACCCCGATGGGCCGCCAGCTCTCCCAGCTCCCCGTGGACCCGCGGCTGGCCCGCATGGTGGTGGAGGCGGACAAGAACAACTGTGTCCGCGAGGTCATGGTGATCGCGGCGGCCCTGTCCATCCAGGATCCGCGCGAGCGGCCCTCGGACAAGCAGACCCAGGCCGACCAGAACCACGCCCGGTTCAAGGACGAGACGAGCGACTTCCTCTCGTTCCTGAACATGTGGCGCTACGTCCGCGAGCAGCAGAAGGAGCGCGGCTCCTCGTCCTTCCGCCGGATGTGCAAGCAGGAGTACCTGAACTTCCTGCGGATCCGCGAGTGGCAGGACATCTATTCGCAATTGCGTACGGTCGCCAAGACCATGGGCATCCACGTCAACGAGGCCGACGCCCCGGAGACCAGCGTGCACATCTCGCTGCTGGCCGGTCTGCTGTCGCACATCGGGCTCAAGGACACGGACAAGAACGAGTACCTGGGGGCCCGGTCCGCCAAGTTCGCGATCTTCCCCGGTTCGGCGCTCTTCAAGAAGCAGCCGAAGTTCCTGATGTCCGCGGAGCTGGTGGAGACCTCGCGGCTGTGGGCCCGGGTCAACGCCAAGGTGGAGCCGGAGTGGGTGGAGCCGCTCGCCCAGCACCTGATCAAGCGCACGTACAGCGAGCCGCACTGGGAGAAGGACCAGGCGGCCGTCATGGCCTTCGAGAAGGTCACGCTCTACGGCGTGCCGATCGTCGCGCAGCGGAAGATCAACTACGGCCGGATCGACGCCGAGGTCTCTCGCGATCTGTTCATCCGCAACGCCCTCGTCGAGGGCGACTGGCGGACCCACCACAAGTTCTACGCCGACAACCGCAAGCTCCTCACCGAGGTGGAGGAGCTGGAGAACCGGGCCCGGCGCCGCGACATCGTGGTCGACGACGAGACGCTCTTCGACTTCTACGACCAGCGGATCCCCGAACACGTCGTGTCGGGGGCGCACTTCGACTCGTGGTGGAAGCACAAGAAGCGGGACGAGCCCGAGCTGCTCGACTTCGAGCGCGAGATGCTGCTGACGGAGAAGGCGGCCGGGGTCACCAAGGCCGACTATCCGGACTCCTGGCACCAGGGGCAGCTGAAGTTCCGGGTGACCTACCAGTTCGAGCCGGGCGCGGATGCGGACGGCGTGACCGTCCACATCCCGCTCCACGTGCTGAACCAGGTCACGGAGGAGGGCTTCGACTGGCAGATCCCGGGCCTGCGGGAGGAGGTCGTCACGGAGCTGATCCGCTCGCTGCCGAAGCCCATCCGCCGGCACTACGTGCCCGCGCCGAACTTCGCGACCCGCTTCCTGGCCACGGCGCACCCGCTGCGGGAGCCCCTGCACGTGACGCTGGCCCGCGAGCTGCACCGGATGGTCGGGGTGCCGGTCACGGCCGAGGACTTCGACCTCACCCGCATCCCCGATCATCTGAAGATCACCTTCCGGATCGTCGACGAGCGCCGCAGGAACCTCGCCGAGGCCAAGGACCTGGAGGCCCTGCGGCTGCAGCTCAAGCCCAAGGCCCGCCAGGCCCTCTCCCAGGCGGCCGCGGCCACGGCCGAGCGGGCGGGCGGGGAGTCGGTGGAGAAGACCGGCCTGACGGACTGGACGATCGGCACGCTGGCCAGGGTCTTCGAGACCCGGCGGGCCGGCCAGCCGGTGAAGGCGTACCCGGCGCTGGTGGACGAGGGCGCGAGCGTGTCCGTACGCCTCTTCGACACCGAGGCCGAGCAGCAGCAGGCGATGTGGCTGGGCACCCGTCGGCTGATCTCGCTCAACATCCCGGTGAACCCGGCGAAGTTCGCCTCGGACCACCTCAGCAACCAGCAGAAGCTGGCCCTGTCGCGCAATCCGCACGGCTCCATCCAGGCGCTGTTCGACGACTGCGCGACCGCGGCGACCGACAAGCTGATGGCGGACCACGGCGGCCCGGCCTGGGACGAGGCGGGCTTCCGCAAGCTCTACGAGGCCGTGCGGGCCGACCTGGTGGACACGACCGTACGGACGATCACGCAGGTGCAGCAGGTCCTGGCGGCCTGGCAGGCCTGCGAGCGCCGGCTGAAGGCCACGAACAGCCTGGCCGTCATGGCGAACGTCCAGGACGTGAAGACCCAGCTGGCGGCCCTCGTGCCGGCCGGCTTCGTCACCCTGGCCGGACTGCGCCGGCTGCCGGACCTGATGCGCTACCTGGTGGCGGCGGACCGGCGCCTCCAGCAGATGCCCACGGGCGTCCAGCGCGACACCACGCGCATGGAGAAGGTCCACGAGATGCGGGACGAGTACCTGTGGCTGCTGGAGCAGTTGCCGAAGGGCCGGCCCGTCCCGGAGGCCGTCACCGAGATCCGCTGGATGCTGGAGGAACTGCGGGTCAGCTACTTCGCCCACGCCCTCGGAACGGCGTATCCGGTCTCCGACAAACGCATCGTGAAGGCCGTGGACGCGGCGGCTCCGGGACCCGCCCGGTGACCGGGTTTTACTGCACCCCCTGAGCTGCGGTACAGTCTGATTCGTAGCCGCCCAGCGGCCGCAAATCAAGGACCTGTGGAGCAGTTGGTTAGCTCGCCACCCTGTCAAGGTGGAGGTCGCGGGTTCAAGTCCCGTCAGGTTCGCAACACCGGTAGGGCCCGCATCCCAGGGATGCGGGCCCTACCGCGTTTCCCGGGCCGCCGGAGATCCGGCTCCCGCCCCGCCGCGCCGGCTCCCCCCCGGCCCCGCCCCGCCGCGCCGGCTCCTCCCGGCCCCGCCCCGCCGCGCCGGCTCCTCCCGGCCCCGCCGCACCGGCTCCCCGCGCCCCCGGGGCCCCGCGAGCCCTCCCGGCCCGTCACGCGGCCCCCACGGCCCCTCCAGGGCCCCTGGGCGCCGCCACGGGGTCCGGACGGTGCGTCCGGGACCGGCTGCGGTCCTGTGGCACCCGGTGACGGCCCGCAGGCCCGCGCACCCCCCCGTTCGGCCGACGCGCTCCGCGCGGGACGTCCCTTTACGGGGTAGATGGCCGGATGTACAAGAGTGATCAACTGTGACGGGAGTCACCTGACGCGTTTTTGAGACGCACCCTTTTATCGCACCCCTACGCCTGCTCGATTTTATATGTGCAATTGCACCCTCCCCCCAGAGTCCCGCGCACCCGTTCGACAGGAACCCGCTCAGGGCATAAAAAAGATCGCGCTGGACCCGGCGGAGTCCAGCGCGATCGACGACCGGTGAACCTGTTGGGGCAGGTCCGGTCGCGTGAAGCTATGTGGGGCTCATCGGATTGGGGGACCCGATAAACGTCCGGCATTCAGTTGTGCTGCGGAACCTCAGGCCTCGCTGCGCTGCTGCGGAATTCCCGCAAGCAGTGCGCGAACCTCAGCCTCGCGGTAACGGCGGTGTCCACCCAGGGTGCGGATGGACGTGAGCTTGCCAGCCTTGGCCCAGCGGGTGACCGTCTTCGGGTCCACGCGGAACATCGTGGCAACCTCAGCCGGGGTCAGCAGCGGCTCGGCATCAGGGGTGCGAGCGGTCATGAGCGGCCTCCTCGGGAGAACCGAACCATCTCGGTTCTTTCCTCTAAATTCTGCACCTTGGCCCGCGTTGCCCGAAATGGACATACGCGGGCCGAGTCGGTTATAGGACGAACGGCTTGTCCTCGGCACTACAACTACACCATCCGTCCAGCCTCGACGGCCAAACCGATGGAATTGCCCTCCGAGGTGTTCATCAGCGGCGGAAGCCGATGGACCGTCCCATAACGGACAGTCACCCCACTGTGACGATCAGTCACAGAGCGATCAGGAGTCGTCAGACCCCCCGTAGAGCGCAATGCCGAGCAATCCGCCCTTAGTTGGACGGAAGGAACCCTCCCCGGACTCCTTGTCCTATTTTGGCACGAGGGTAGGGGAAGGGCGCAAGGGTGTAGATAGTGCGGTCCGTCACCCTTGGGCCAATGGCCCGTATCAGGACGTAGGTCCCGGAACAAAGACCCAAAAGAGGGCATCCCGACCCTGACCTGCCCGTACTCCTCCGGGGTCGGCCGATCGGCCGATGGACATCCGGGCCGCCGCCCGCCAACCCTCCGGATCCGCCGCTCGCGTCAATTCGCGAAGAGCCGCTCCCGGACGGCCCGCCACCGCTCCGCCAGGACCGCGTACGTCTGCGCCGCCCCGTCCATGTCCCCGGCCCGCAGGGCCGCGATCCCCGCCGCCAGGTCCCGGGCCGAGTGGTCGGCCGCCAGCCCGTCCGCCGGGAGCGCGTGCGGCAGCCCGCCGTAGTCCAGCTCCACCATCGAGCGCGGGTGGAACTCCTCCAGCCAGCTCCCGACCTCCACCAGGCCCTCGACGAGCATCCCGTACCCCTCCGCCTCGCGCAGGGTCCGCAGCCCCCGCGCGAGGCGGCGCCGGGCCTGCACCATCGGCGTCCGGTAGCGCAGCCGCTCACCGGGGACGTACTCCCGCTCCTCGTCGGCCACCAGTACGAACCAGCGCAGCGGCACCTGCCACACCCCGGTGCGGATCCACGGCCGCGCGTCGGGATTGCTCCTGCGCCACGCCTCGTACTCATCGGCCGCCCGCCGGCGCGTCACCGCGGGCAGGACGGCGTCGAGCACCGCCGGCGGGAACTCCGCCGACAGCTCCTGGAGCGCGAGCCAGCCGCGCAGCCGCGTCCGCCACGGGCAGACCAGCAGCATCCCGTCCACGTCGGCGGTGAACGCGTCCGCGCTCTCGCGCGCCGGCACCCCGACCACCGGCACCCTGACCAAGTCCACCAGCGACCGGCGCAGTTCGTCCTGGGCGGTCGCGCCGCCACCGCGCCGGGCGTAGTCGGCCCAGTGCGTCCGCTCGGGCTCGGGGAAGGCCGTCAGCGGCTCGTAGACGCGCAGGTACGAGGCGTAGGGGACGGCGGACGCCGAGCGGGCGGAGGGCAGCCGGGGATCGGGGAATTCGCTCACGCTCTCGTACTCCCCCGCGGCGCGCGCCGGTACTCCGGCGCGGGCGCGCGGACCGTGCGCCGGACCCGCCCGTACCCCGGAAGTGTTCCGATCCCCGGACCGGGAGGATGGCCGGGCCCCGCAGGTCTTACGCTGCTCCCAGCGCGCCCTCCCCCACCCGCAGGGCGGGCGTCTTTCCCGCCGCATCTCTTATGGGAGTCACCACCGTGACCGAAATGAACGACGGCGTCCTGCACACCCTGTTCCGCACGGAACAGGGCGGCCACGAGCAAGTCGTGCTGTGCCAGGACCGAGCCACCGGCCTCAAGGCCGTCATCGCGATCCACTCCACCGCTCTGGGCCCGGCCCTCGGCGGCACGCGCTTCCACGCGTACGCCTCGGACGGCGAGGCCGTCCTCGACGCGCTGAACCTCGCGCGCGGCATGTCGTACAAGAACGCGCTCGCCGGGCTCGACCTCGGCGGCGGCAAGGCCGTGATCATCGGCGACCCCGACGTCCTGAAGTCCGAGGAACTGCTGCTGGCCTACGGCCGGTTCGTGGAGTCCCTCGGCGGCCGCTACGTCACGGCCTGCGACGTCGGCACCTACGTGGCGGACATGGACGTCGTGGCCCGCGAGACCCGCTGGGCGACCGGCCGGTCCCCCGAGAACGGCGGCGCCGGCGACTCCTCGGTCCTCACCGCCTTCGGCGTCTTCCAGGGCATGCGCGCCAGCGCCCAGCACATGTGGGGCGACCCGACCCTGCGCGACCGCAAGGTCGCCGTCGCGGGCGTCGGCAAGGTGGGCCACCACCTGGTCCAGCACCTGCTGGAGGACGGCGCGGAGGTCGTGATCACGGACGTCCGCGAGGAGTCCGTACGGCTCGTGCTCGAGAAGTACAGCGAGGGCGCGTACGCGGGCCGGGTGACGGCCGTCGCCGACACCGAGGCGCTGATCCGCGTCACGGGCCTGGACATCTACGCCCCCTGCGCGCTGGGCGGGGCCCTGAACGACGCCTCGGTGCCGGCCCTGACCGCGAAGGTCGTCTGCGGCGCGGCGAACAACCAGCTCGCGCACCCGGGCGTCGAGAAGGACCTCGCGGACCGCGGGATCCTCTACGCGCCGGACTACGTGGTCAACGCGGGCGGGGTCATCCAGGTCGCCGACGAGCTGCGCGGCTTCGACTTCGACCGCTGCAAGGCGAAGGCCGCGAAGATCTTCGACACCACGCTGGAGATCTTCACACGTGCGAAGGCCGACGGCATTCCGCCGGCCGCCGCCGCCGACCGGATCGCCGAGCAGCGCATGGCCGACGCCCGCCCGGCCGGCACGGTCTGATCCGCCCGGGCCCCTCAGGGGGCCCGTGGGCGGCCCGCCGGGGCGCGGCGAGACGGAACTCACTGCGCTTCGGCGGGTCGCCCGCCAGGAAAGAGCTAAAATCGCAGCTGACCAGCGAGGACGGGGCGCTTCGCTGGTACTGCACCGGGGCGCGTCATGCGGGCGGCGTACCGTAGGGCCGCGGAAGCAGGTACCGTTAAACCCCTACGGACGGTCTCTCCACGGAGAGCCCGCTCCGAACCATGAACGCGTGTCAGACTCTGGGGCCGTCGAGCCCCGTCACCGAGGGGGTCGAGCCATGGGGCGCGGCCGGGCAAAGGCCAAGCAGACGAAGGTCGCCCGCCAGCTGAAGTACAGCAGCGGCGGGACTGACTTGTCGCGTCTGGCCAATGAGCTGGGCGCATCGCCGACTGATCCGCCGCTGCCTGTCAGCGTGCCGGTCGAAGTCGATGACGATGACGATCAAGATGACGACGACCCGTACGCCAAGTACGCGGCTCTCTACAACGACGATGACGACGAGGACGAGGACGAAGAGTCCGGTTCCTCTGCGCATCGTCGCGGCGCTTGACGCTTTCACGGTGTCTGCACGCCAGGTCTAAAACACCGGAACCCGGTCCAGGGCATCGCCCCGGGCCGGGTTTCCGTGCTGCTCGCAAGCGGCTCCGCTGATCAGCTCGCGTAGTCGCCGGTCAGGGTCGCGCCCTCGGCGTGGTCGCCGCGGTCGAGGATCTCTCCCGCGACCCAGGCGTCGACACCCCGGTCGGCCAGGGCGGTCAGGGCCACGTCCACCGACTCCTGCGGAACCACGGCCATCATGCCGACGCCCATGTTCAGGGTCTTCTCCAGCTCCAGGCGCTCCACCTGCCCGGCCTGTCCGACCAGGTCGAAGATGGCACCGGGGGCCCAGGTCGAGCGGTCGACCGTGGCGTGCAGGTGGTCCGGGATCACACGGGCGAGGTTGGCCGCGAGGCCGCCGCCGGTGATGTGGGAGTACGCGTGGACCTCGGCGGTGCGGGTGAGGGCCATGCAGTCCAGCGAGTAGATCTTGGTGGGCTCCAGCAGCTCCTCGCCGAGGGTCCGGCCGAGTTCCTCCACGTGGCCCTCGAGGGACATCCCGGCCCGGTCGAAGAGGACGTGGCGGACCAGCGAGTACCCGTTCGAGTGAAGACCGGAGGACGCCATGGCGATCACGGCGTCGCCCGTACGGATGCGATCGGCGCCCAGCAGCCGGTCGAACTCGACGACGCCGGTGCCGGCGCCCGCCACGTCGAAGTCGTCGGGGCCGAGCAGGCCCGGGTGCTCGGCGGTCTCGCCGCCCACCAGGGCGCAGCCGGCGAGGACACAGCCCTCGGCGATGCCCTTGACGATGGCCGCGACCCGCTCGGGGTGCACCTTGCCGACGCAGATGTAGTCGGTCATGAAGAGCGGTTCGGCGCCGCAGACGACGATGTCGTCCATGACCATCGCGACCAGGTCGTGGCCGATGGTGTCGTAGACGCCCATGCGGCGGGCGATGTCCACCTTGGTGCCGACGCCGTCGGTGGCGGAGGCGAGCAGGGGGCGCTCGTAGCGCTTGAGGGCGGAGGCGTCGAAGAGGCCGGCGAACCCGCCGAGGCCGCCGAGGACCTCGGGGCGCTGCGTCTTCTTCACCCACTCCTTCATCAGCTCTACGGCGCGGTCTCCGGCGTCGATGTCGACGCCCGCGGCTGCGTAGCTGGCACCGGTGGTCTTCTCTGTCATGACAGGAGAGAGCTTTCGTGTCGTTGCTGCGTGTGGTGCGGGGCCCTGGGAGAAGCTTCAAAGGCAGGACCCCGCGCAGGTGGAGCAGGGTGGTCGGGCTCGTCGGCCCTACGGGGCGTCGTGCCCCACGGGGCCGGGAGCCCCACGATGCCGCGGGCCCCCGCCGGGCCGCGCGCCCACGGGGTTGCGGTCCCCGGGGTCGCGGCTCTGCGGGAGTCGGCCTACGGGCGCCGGAGCGCGTCGGCGGCGTCGGTACCGCCGGCCAGCTCGGTTTCCAGAAGCTGCTTGCCCAGGAGCTGCGGGTCGGGCAGCTCCATGGGGTACTCGCCGTCGAAGCAGGCCCGGCAGAGGTTGGGCTTCTGGATGGTGGTCGCCTCGATCATCGCGTCGAGCGAGATGTAGGAGAGCGAGTCCGCACCCATGGAGGTGGCGATCTCGTCGACCGTCATGCCGTTGGCGATCAGCTCGGCCCGGGTGGCGAAGTCGATGCCGAAGAAGCACGGCCACTTCACCGGCGGCGAGGAGATCCGGATGTGGACCTCCGCCGCGCCGGCCTCGCGGAGCATCTTGACCAGGGCCCGCTGGGTGTTGCCGCGGACGATCGAGTCGTCGACGACCACCAGGCGCTTGCCCCGGATGACTTCCTTGAGGGGGTTGAGCTTGAGGCGGATGCCGAGCTGGCGGATCGTCTGCGAGGGCTGGATGAAGGTCCGGCCCACGTAGGCGTTCTTGACCAGGCCGACGCCGTACGGGATTCCGCTGGCCTCGGCGTAGCCGACGGCGGCGGGCGTGCCCGATTCCGGTGTCGATATCACCAGGTCGGCGTCCGCCGGGGCTTCCTTCGCCAGGCGACGGCCCATCTCGACGCGCGAGAGGTAGACGTTCCGGCCGGCGATGTCGGTGTCCGGGCGCGCCAGGTAGACGTACTCGAAGACACAGCCCTTGGGCTTCGCTTCCGCGAAGCGAGAGGTCCGCAGACCGTTCTCGTCGATCGCGATGAGCTCGCCCGGCTCGACCTCGCGGACGAAGCTGGCGCCGCAGATGTCGAGGGCCGCGGTCTCGCTCGCGACCACCCAGCCGCGCTCGAGGCGGCCGAGGACCAGCGGGCGGATGCCCTGCGGGTCCCGAGCGGTGTAGAGCGTTCCCTCGTCCATGAAGACGAGCGAGAAGGCGCCCTTCACCAGCGGGAGGACCTTGGTGGCCGACTCCTCGATGGTCAGGGGCTTGCCGTCGTCGTCCGTCTGGCCGGCGAGCAGGGCCGTGACCAGGTCGGTGTCGTTGGTGGCCGCCACCTGGGTGGCACGGCCGTCCTGACGCGGGAGGTCGGCGACCATCTCGGCGAGCTCGGCGGTGTTCACCAAGTTGCCGTTGTGGCCCAGGGCAATGGAGCCGTGGGCGGTCGCGCGGAAGGTGGGCTGAGCGTTCTCCCAGACGGAGGCTCCGGTGGTCGAATAGCGGGCGTGACCGACCGCGATATGACCCTGGAGCGAGCCGAGAGAGGTTTCGTCGAAGACTTGGGAAACGAGTCCCATGTCCTTGAAGACGAGGATCTGGGAACCGTTGCTCACAGCGATGCCCGCGGACTCTTGTCCGCGGTGCTGTAGTGCATACAGTCCGAAGTAGGTGAGCTTGGCGACCTCTTCACCCGGAGCCCAGACACCGAAGACGCCGCAAGCGTCCTGGGGGCCTTTTTCGCCGGGGAGCAGGTCGTGGTTGAGTCGTCCATCACCACGGGGCACGCCTCCGAGTGTAGGCGAGATCGACCACTGGTCCGAATTGGGGACGCCCGGGAAATGTCACAGCACGCAGGGTGACCGCGCGCTCCGGTCTCGGTATGCGAATGCCCTTCCCGACAGCGGGTTCCGCATCCCATTCCGGCGTGTGGTGATGACGGTGACCGCACGGAGCCCGCAGCTGGGGATGCGGCGGAAGGCCGAGCGGGGACCGCGCGTGCGCACCGCCCGGCGCGGGTCATTCCACCGCGGTGGCCGCGGCGGCGGTGAGGCCCTTGCCGCCGGCCGCCGTCAGGCCGAGCGCGTCGCCGTTGATCTTCCAGCGGAGCGGGCCGCTGCCGAACAGTCCGGTCAGCGTCCGCTCCAGGTCGCCCACCGCGCCCTCGCACGCCATCCGGGTGGTGGTGAGCGGTCCGAAGGTGAGCGAGTCCCCCTCGACGGTGGCCCGGGCGTTGAAGCGGTTGCAGCCGAGGCTGCCGCTGGCGGACCCGTCGGCCGCGACGGTGAAGCGCGCCTTGCCCCGCGCCGCGGCCGGAAGGGAGCTCGCGGTGCCCCCGTCGAGCAGGGAGTCCACGGTCCAGCTCGTGTCGACGAGCGGCGCGTCCGGGGTACGGGGCCTCGTGCTCATGCTGATCGTGTCCCCTCCGGCCGTCTTCAGCGTGACGTCCTGCGGCTCCTCCCGGACGGTCAGACGCCCCTGGAAGAGCTGGGCGAAGGCCGTCTCGAAGGGCAGGTCGGCGCAGGCCGTGTCGGTGACGTCCCCGGGCTTCACGGTCAGCGTGGAGCCGGTGTCGAAGACGACCGCGGCGGTGAAGCCGTTGCAGCCGTAGTTGCCGGTGGCCCGGCCCTCGTGGCCCGTGCGGGCAGGCGCGAAGGTCACCTGGGCGGCGGCGGGGGCGGCCAGCGTCTTCCCGTCCACGGTCAGGCTCCGGACCGACCAGGGTCCGGCGAGGGCGCGGCCGGGATCCGTGCCGCCGGCGCCGTCGCCGCAGGCGGTGGCGGTGGCGGACAGCGCGAGTACGGCGACCAGGGCGGCGGGGACGAGCGGCAGCGTACGCATGCCGGTGGGACGCGGCCCGCGCCGCGGCGGTTCCGCAGGGCCGGCACGTCGACCCGGTCGGCGCCGGTGGGCCAGGGTCGGCCCTGACCGGGCCCGTCAGCTCAGCAGCTCATCAGCTCATCAGCGGGAGCAGCGCCGAGAGGTCGGCGCGCTCGCCGCTGGCCCGGACGCGGGCCTCGTCCAGCGCGGCGGCCCAGCCCGTACGGCCCGTCGCGAGCCGGAGCCAGGTCACCGGGTCGGTCTCCACCACATTCGGCGGGGTGCCGCGGGTGTGCCGGGGACCCTCGATGCACTGGACCACGGCGAACGGCGGGACGCGCACCTCCACCGAACCGCCCGGAGCCTTGAGCGCGAGGGCGTCGGCGAGCAGCCGGGTGCAGGCCGCCAGGGCCTGGCGGTCGATCGGGATGTCCAGCCCGGTGGCGCGGCGCAGGTCCTCGGTGTGGACGACCAGTTCGACGGTCCGGGTGACCAGGAAGTCCGCCAGGGTCATGGCCCCGATCCACAGGTCCATCACCCGGCCGCCGGGGTGCGTCTCGAGCGCCTCGGCCATGCGGGCGCCGGCCCCGTCGTAGAGCTCGGGCAGCGGGGCGCCCCCGAGGGTCTCCTTGGCCGCCTCGGCGATCTTCCCGGCGAGGGAGGCGGTCGCGAAGGGCCACTCGGCGGCGGTCAGCTCGGCGACGGCGGCGGGCGGCCGGGCGAGGCCGCCGGCCAGCGAGTCGGCGATCCACGCGACGTGCGCGGCGAGTTCGGCGACGGACCACTCCCCGACCGCGCTCGGGCGGGCCAGCTGCTCGGCGTCCAACTCCCTCACGGCGTCCCGGACGTGCCCGAACTGGGTGAGGACGGCCGCACGCGTCCGGGCGTGGTCGTAGGTGCGCGGCTTCTTCTTGGCGGGCGGCATGGGCCGACCCTATCCCTGCCCGGGGAGCCGGACACCGGTGCAGCCGCGGCGGGCCGCCGTCTCCTGGACGTAGGCCGTGAACACCTCGTCGAGGCGGGCACCGCGTACCCGGTCGTACGGGTAGGGCACCGTCGTGCCGAGGGCGGCGAGGCGGCCCTGGGGCGCAGTTCGCCGGCGCTCCCGGGGTTCACGCCCGCGTCGAGGTGCTCCTTCTACTGCCGCGTCAGGCAACTTTTGCCCGTCGAGGAGCGGCGTCCGGTGCGTGCTCTCGGCGCGGGAAGCTTCGCGGGCAGCTCACGACGCTACCCGCAGGCACCGCGTACAACGGCCGAGCCCCCGCCCGGATCCGGACGGGGGCTCATGGCCGCAGACAGGGCGTCGATCAGGCGAGCAGCGCCGGGATCGTTCCCTCGTGGGCGGTGCGGAGTTCGGTCAGGGGGAGGGTGAACTCGCCCTGGACCTCGATGGCGTCGCCGTCCACCACGCCGATCCGGGTGGCCGGCAGGCCCCGGGCGCCGCACATGTCGGTGAAGCGGAGCTCCTCGCTGCGCGGGACGGCCACGACGGCCCGGCCCGCGGACTCGGAGAACAGGAAGGTGAAGGCGTCCAGCGCCTCGGGCACCACGATCCGCGCACCGTTGCCGCCGCGCAGGCAGGACTCGGTGAGCGCCTGGATCACGCCGCCGTCGGACAGGTCGTGCGCGGCGTCGATCATGCCGTCGCGCGAGGCCGAGATCAGGATCTCGCCGAGCAGCTTCTCGCGGCCCAGGTCCACCTTGGGCGGCATGCCGCCCAGGTGCTGGTGGACGACCTCGGACCAGGCGGAGCCGCCGAACTCCTCGGCGGTGTCGCCGAGCAGGTACAGCAGCTGGCCGGCCTCCGCGAACGCCATCGGCGTACGGCGGTTGACGTCGTCGATCACGCCGAGGACCGCCACGACCGGGGTCGGGTGGATCGCGGTGTCACCGGTCTGGTTGTAGAGGGAGACGTTGCCGCCGGTCACCGGGGTGCCCAGTTCGAAGCAGCCGTCGGCGAGACCACGGGTGGCCTCGGCGAACTGCCACATGACGTCCGGGTCCTCGGGGGAGCCGAAGTTCAGGCAGTCGGAGATGGCGAGGGGCTTCGCACCGGTCGCGGCGACGTTGCGGTAGGCCTCGGCCAGCGCCAGCTGCGCACCCGTGTAGGGGTCGAGCTTCGCGAAGCGGCCGTTGCCGTCGGTGGCCATGGCGACGCCGAGGTTGGTCTCCTCGTCGATGCGGACCATGCCGGCGTCCTCGGGCTGCGAGAGCACCGTGTTGCCCTGCACGAAGCGGTCGTACTGGTCGGTGATCCAGGACTTCGACGCCTGGTTCGGCGACGAGACCAGGGCCAGGACCTGCGCACGCAGTTCCTCGGAGGTCTGCGGGCGCGGCAGCTTGCCGGCGTCGTCGGCCTGGAGCGCGTCCTGCCAGGAGGGCCGCGCGAAGGGACGGTGGTAGGTCGGGCCCTCGTGGGCGACGGTGCCCGGGGGCACGTCCACGATCAGCTCGCCGTGCCAGTAGATCTCGAGCTGCTCGCCCTCGGTCACCTCACCGATGACGGTGGCGATGACGTCCCACTTCTCGCAGATCTCCATGAAGCGGTCGACGTGCTGCGGCTCGACGATCGCGCACATGCGCTCCTGCGACTCGCTCATGAGGATTTCCTCGGGCGAGAGGGTCGCGTCGCGCAGCGGGACGGTGTCCAGCTCGACGCGCATGCCGCCGGAACCGGCGGAGGCCAGCTCGCTCGTGGCGCAGGAGAGCCCGGCGCCGCCGAGGTCCTGGATGCCGGCGACCAGCTTCTCCTTGAAGATCTCCAGGGTGCACTCGATGAGGAGCTTCTCCTGGAAGGGGTCGCCGACCTGGACGGCGGGACGCTTGGTGGGCTTGGTGTCGTCGAAGGTCTCGGACGCGAGGACCGAGACGCCGCCGATGCCGTCGCCGCCGGTCCGGGCGCCGTAGAGGATGACCTTGTTGCCGGGGCCGGAGGCCTTGGCGAGGTGGATGTCCTCGTGCTTCATGACGCCGATGCAGCCGGCGTTGACGAGCGGGTTGCCCTGGTAGCAGGCGTCGAAGACGACCTCGCCGCCGATGTTGGGCAGGCCGAGGCAGTTGCCGTAGCCGCCGATGCCGGCGACGACGCCCGGCAGGACGCGCTTGGTGTCGGGGTGGTCGGCCGCGCCGAAGCGCAGCGGGTCGACGACGGCGACGGGGCGGGCGCCCATGGCGAGGATGTCGCGGACGATGCCGCCGATGCCGGTGGCCGCGCCCTGGTAGGGCTCGATGTACGAGGGGTGGTTGTGCGACTCGACCTTGAAGGTGACCGCGTAGCCCTGGCCGACGTCGACGACGCCGGCGTTCTCGCCGATGCCGACGAGCATGGCGTCGTTCGGCGGGACCTTCTCGCCGAACTGCTTCAGGTGGACCTTGCTGCTCTTGTACGAGCAGTGCTCGGACCACATGACGGAGTACATGGCGAGCTCGGCGCCCGTGGGGCGGCGGCCGAGGATCTCCCGGATCCGGGCGTACTCGTCCTCCTTGAGGCCGAGTTCCTTCCAGGGCTGGGAGGCGTCCGGGGTGTCGGTGGCGTTCTTGACGGTGTCGAGGCTCATGCGCTGACCAGCTTCTTCAGGACCGAGGTGAAGAACGGGAGGCCGTCGGTGCGGCCTGTCCCGATCAGCGGCTCGACCGCGTGCTCGGGGTGCGGCATGAGGCCGACGACGTTGCCCGCGGCGTTGGTGATGCCGGCGATGTCGCGCAGCGAGCCGTTCGGGTTGACGTCCAGGTAGCGGAAGGCCACGCGGCCCTCGGCCTCCAGTTCGTCCAGCACCCGCTCGTCGGCCACGTAGCGGCCGTCCATGTTCTTGAGCGGTACGGAGATCTCCTGGCCGGCGGTGTAGTCGCCGGTCCACGCGGTCTCCGCGTGCTCGACCCGCAGCTTCTGCTCGCGGCAGACGAAGTGCAGGTCGTTGTTCCGGAGCATCGCCCCCGGCAGCAGGTGGGCCTCGGTGAGGATCTGGAAGCCGTTGCAGATGCCGAGGACGGGCATGCCGCCCTTGGCCTGCTCGATGACGGTCTCCATCACCGGCGAGAAGCGGGAGATGGCCCCGGCGCGCAGGTAGTCCCCGTAGGAGAAGCCGCCCGCGAGGACGACCGCGTCGACCTGGTGCAGGTCCTTGTCGCGGTGCCAGAGCGAGACCGGCTCGGCGCCCGCGAGGCGGACGGCGCGCAGCGAGTCACGGTCGTCGAGCGTTCCGGGGAACGTGACGACTCCGATGCGAGTGGTCACCGTCAGGCCTCGACCTTCACGGTGAAGTCTTCGATGACGGTGTTGGCGAGGAAGGTTTCGGCCATCTTGTGGATGCGGTCGAGGGCGGCCTGGTCGACCGGTCCCTCCACCTCCAGTTCGAAGCGCTTCCCCTGGCGGACGTCGGCGATTCCTTCGAACCCCAGGCGCGGCAGTGCACGCTGCACCGCCTGGCCCTGAGGGTCGAGGATCTCCGGCTTGAGCATGACGTCGACTACGACGCGTGCCACTGGCACTCCCGTGTGGTGGTTGGTGCGAAGGCGGTTCCCTCAGCGTACCCGGCCAAAATTTCTACGCGGGTAGATATCCTTCGCGCGTGATCGCCGAGCGGATTCGGCTTCACCAACGCTTCGCAAAATCCACCGGAAAACCACGCGCCCGGGATTGCGTCGGGACACGCGGAGAGAATTAACTGGGCTTCGCAATGCAATGAGAATCGGGGTACAAAGGATTCCTCCGATGCGGCGGCATTTTCTGCTGCGCGGCGGAGACAGAAATCTACATTGCTCCGAAACATCCACACAGGCGACACCACCGCTCCATCGCAGCACGTCAGCGGGGACCGGGGTCGCGCGAAGGGACCGATATCCGTGGCACAGCGCGTAGTAGTCACGATCTCCGACGACATCGATGGCGGAGAAGCATCGGAAACGGTCGTCTTCGGGCTGGACGGTAAGTCGTACGAGATCGACCTCAATGTGGCCAACGCAAAGAAACTGCGGAAGGGCCTCGCCCCGTTCGTGGCGGCCGGCCGCCGGCAGGCGCGTTCCGGGAAGGCCTTCAAGCACACCGCCATCGCTCCCGACCCGGCGGTGGTCCGGGCCTGGGCCCGTTCACACCAGCTCGACGTCCCGCCGCGGGGCCGGATCCCGAAGAAGGTCTACGAGGAGTACAACGCGGCTCACTGAGAGCCGATTTGCCATCCACCCCCACCGGTCCGCTAGTGTGTGGATCACGCCAAGGGCGCGGCCGCAAGCCGAACCCGAAGGTCGTGCGGGTGTAGTTCAGTAGTAGAACATCCCCCTTCCAGGGGGAAGGCGCAGTGTGCGATCCCTGTCACCCGCTCTGCATCGCTTTACGGACCACGGTCGTGGATCAGGTAGAGTGATGCACGCATCGCACGGCAGTTTGTTGTGTCGCGTGTGCGGACGTAGCTCAGTTGGTAGAGCACCACCTTGCCAAGGTGGATGTCGCGCGTTCGAGTCGCGTCGTCCGCTCAGAGTATGAAGGCCCCGATCATTGATCGGGGCCTTTGTCGTATGCGCGGATAGCCGGTCGATCCGCCTTCGGATGTCCCGGCGCCCGGATGTCCCGATGTGCGGCAGATGTACGGCAGATCTACGGCAGCCGATGACATGTGTCATGTCCCCTCCGGCCGCACGGCCGCGAGACTGTGCCCATGAAACTCAGCGGGTGGTGGAAGAACCGCAGCAGCGCGGGGAAGGTCGAGCTGTACACGCGCTGGTCGTTCCACTTCTTCGTGGCCATCGAGATCTTCTCCATCGGTCTGGTCGCCCTGGCCTCCATGGCCGAAAAGACCTCCCCTGTGGTCGGGCTCACCCTCTTCCTCACCGTGTGCGCGCACTCCGTGCTCGTCGGTTTCCTCTCCTCCCGGGCCGTCGACTGGATCGTGGGCCGGCGCGAGCGCCCCGTACGGCTCGCGCTCGTCACCACCGCCCTGACCGCCGCCGCGGTGATCGCGGTCTTCGCCGTGCGCGCGAGCGGCCACACCGGCGACCCGTCGGGGCCCGTGACCCTCGTCACGGGGATGACCTGCTTCACCGGCGGCACGCTCACCCTGTGCCTGCGCCGGGTCCGGCACATGCGCTACCTGGCCCCGGCCGCCGCGGTCTTCGTCGGGCTGGCCGCGCTCGCCTTCGGGACATCGGCCGGCGAGTCCGCCGGTACCGCGGTCGCGGTGCTGCTCTCCTGTCTCTTCCTCTGCGCGGCCTGTGGATTCTCCGGATGGCTGCTCAACACCGTCTACGAGCTGGACCGGACCCGCGAGCTCCAGGCGCAGCTCGCGGTGGCCGAGGAGCGGCTGCGCTTCGGCCGGGACCTGCACGACGTGATGGGCCGCAACCTCGCGGTGATCGCCCTCAAGAGCGAGCTGGCGGTCCAGCTGGCCCGGCGCGAACGCCCGGAGGCCGTGGACCAGATGGTCGAGGTGCAACGGATCGCCCGGGAATCCCAGAAGGAGGTCCGCGACGTGGTCCGCGGCTACCGGGAGGCGGATCTCGCGGTGGAACTGGAGGGTGCGCGCGGGGTGCTGCACGCGGCGGGGATGGACTGCGAGGTCGAGTTCGAGCAGGGCCGCGAGCTGCCCGCCGAAGCCCAGTCGGCGCTCGGCTGGGTGGTGCGCGAGGCCACGACGAACGTGCTGCGGCACGGCGACGCCCGGACCTGCGTGATCCGGCTGACGGCGGCGCCCTCGGGTGCGCTGACGCTCGTGGTGGAGAACGACGGGGCCCCCAAGGCCCCGGCGGGGCCGCCCGGCTCGGGCCTCGCCGGCCTGCGCGAACGGCTCGCCGTGCTCGACGGCACGCTGGAGGCCGGCCCGGTCGACGGCGGCCGATTCCGGCTGCGGGCCGAGATCCCCGGCCCGGCGGGGCCGATCCGAGGACTGGAGACGCGCGCATGAATCCCGTACGGGTACTGCTGGCCGACGACGAGCACCTGATCCGGGGCGCGCTGGCCGCGCTGCTGGGACTGGAGGACGACCTGCTGGTCGTCGCCGAGGCGGCCTCGGGGCCGGAGGCGCTCGCGATGGCGCGGGCCCACCGGCCGGACGTCGCCGTCCTGGACCTCCAGATGCCGGGGGCGGACGGTGTGAGCGTCGCCACGGCCCTGCGCGCCGAGCTCCCCGACTGCAAGACCATGATCGTGACCAGTCACGGGCGCCCGGGACACCTGAAGCGGGCCCTCGCGGCGGGCGTACGGGCCTTCGCGCCGAAGACGGTGTCGGCTCAGCGGCTGGCCGAACTGATCCGGACCGTGCACGCCGGAGGCCGTTACGTGGACCCGGAGTTGGCGGCCGACGCGATCAGCGCGGGGGATTCGCCGCTGACCGCCCGGGAGGCGGAGGTGCTCGAGCTGGCGGGGGACGGGGCGCCCATCGCGGAGATCGCCGAGCGGGCCTCGCTGTCGCCCGGAACGGTACGGAACTACCTGTCCTCGGCGGCGTCGAAGCTGGGCGCCGAGAACCGCCACACGGCGGTGCGTCTCGCACGGGCGAGAGGTTGGGTATAGTAGTTCTCGCGCTACAGCGCATGCGGACATAGCTCAGTTGGTAGAGCACCACCTTGCCAAGGTGGATGTCGCGCGTTCGAGTCGCGTTGTCCGCTCTGTAGTGAAGAAGCCCCCCGGTCCTCGGACCGGGGGGCTTCTCTCGTTCACGGGCTCGCACCGGGCCCGCCGGTGCCCGGGCTCCCGGCGGAGCTGTGCGGGGGCCCCGCGGACGGGGCCCCCACACGTCACCGCTCGGCCTCAGGCCCAGTTCAGGCCGGTGAGCCTCTCGTAGGCCTCGACGTACTTGGCCCGCGTCCGCTCCACGACCTCCTGCGGGAGGGGCGGCGGCGGGAGTTCGCCCTTCGCGTCCCAGCCGGAGGCCGGGGAGGACAGCCAGTCGCGGACGTACTGCTTGTCGAAGGACGGCTGGCTCCGGCCCGGCTCCCACAGGTCGGCGGGCCAGAAGCGCGAGGAGTCCGGGGTCAGCACCTCGTCGGCGGCGACCAGGGTGCCGTCCTGGTCGAAACCGAACTCGAACTTCGTGTCCGCCAGGATGATCCCGCGGTCGCAGGCGATGTCCCGGGCCCGGGAGTACACGGCGAGGGTGGTCCGGCGCAGCAGCGCCGCCGTCTCGGCGCCCTCGGTGCGGGCGACCTCCTCGTAGGAGACGTTCTCGTCGTGCTCCCCGACCTCGGCCTTGGCGGCGGGGGTGAAGATCGCGGCGGGCAGCTCGGAGCCGTCGACGAGGCCCTCGGGCAGGGCCAGGCCGCAGACCGTACGGGTCTGCCGGTACTCGGCGAGGCCGGACCCGGTGAGGTAGCCGCGGGCCACGCACTCGACGGGGACCATGGCGAGGTTCCGGCAGACCAGCGCGCGGCCCGCCCAGTCGGCGGGGGCGCCGGCGGGCAGCTCGGTGCTGACGACGTGGTTCGGGACGAGGTCCGCGAGCTGGTCGAACCACCACAGGGAGAGCTGGGTCAGGATCCGGCCCTTGTCCGGGATCTCGGTGGGCAGCACCCAGTCGGCGGCGGAGATGCGGTCGCTGGCGACCATGACGAGGTTGCCGTCCTCGTCGCGGTAGAGGTCGCGGACCTTGCCGGTGTGGAGGTGGACGAGGCCGGGCACCTGGACCGGCTCGGGCTTTTCGACGAATCCGGGCACGGAGTCTCCCTGTGGTTCTGTACGAGCGCGGTCCCATTCTCCCGCACCTGCCCGCGCGCGGGGACAACGGGTCCGGGCAGCCCTCCGCCGGCCCCCCGGCCGGTCCCGGCCGCCCCCCCGGTCAGTCCCGCTTGCAGATCCGGTCGAGGAGATTGGCCGTCGCCCGCTGGACCCGTCCGTCCACATGGCCGGGGCGGTCCAGGGCCGGGGACCAGGCGAAGGTTCCGGAGGCGAAGACGAGCGCGCCGCTGGGCGACCGGTAGAGCGAGGTCTCCTGGTGGCGGCGGTGGCCTTCGCCGTCCTCGTACGGGGAATGGGCGAGCAGGATCCGGCTCTGGTGCTCGGGGAGCTGCGTGCGGGGGAAGTACCGGTCCGCCTCGCCCGCGACCAGGCCGGGAAGTTCGTCGTTCTCGCAGGCGCCGGTGGAGTCCCACAGCCAGTGCGTGGCGTTGCGCACGACCAGGGGCGCGGGTTCCGGGACCCGCCCCGCGTACTGGATGCCGAGCAGCTGCTGCTCCGGGCGGTCGACCTCGCGCCACAGGCTGGGACGGCCGGGGCCCCGGCGTTTACGGCAGGTGAGGAGCCGGTCGTCGACGCCGGACGGCGAGGGGGAGAGCTCGACCTGCCAGTACATGGTGTTGGCGGAGAGGAAGACGAGCGAGGTGCCGTGGTCCCGGGCCCGTTCGACGGTGCGGCGCATGGGGGCGGACCAGTACTCGTCGTGGCCGGGGAAGACCAGGCCGCGGTAGCGGGTGGGGTCGACGCGGCCGGCGTGCAGGTCGCGGGCGTCGGCGTAGGCCAGGTCGTAGCCGTAGCGCTCGGCCCAGCGGATGAAGTCGTAGGCATGGCCGACGTGCAGGGGCAGGCCGGCGCCGGCGTAGGGCCGGTCGAAGGAGACGGTGATCGCGGCGTCGCGCTCGCCGAGCAGCCGGCCCTCCTCGTCCCAGGCGTGGTAGAGGCTGGCCCCGGTGTGCCCGTCCTCGGGGTAGAGGTTGTAGGCCTGCCAGGTGATGTCCGGGAGCAGCAGCAGCAGGTCCGCCGGGTGGTCGTCGCGCACCGTGAACGGGATGTGCGAGCGGTATCCGTCGGCGGTCGTCAGCACGGCCACGTACGCCCCGACGCTCCAGTAGGAGGGGACCTGGAGCCGCCAGGACTGCCACCAGTGGTGACAGGAGACGGTGCGGTCCGCCGTGAGGGGCGCGGGCTGGACGATGCCGGAGAGCCGGGGGCTCGTGGTGATCTTGGAGGCGCCGTCGCCTCCGTAGTGGCCGATGCGGTACACGTCGACGGAGAACTGCTGCGGCGGGTCCACGGTGATGTGGAAGTCGATGGCCTCGCCCGGCGCGACGGCCCCGGTGGAGGTGAAGCCCTTGATCTGCCGGTGCACGTCATCGGCGGTCCGGGGGCCGCCGTTGCTCCGCGCCCGGGGGACCTGTCCGGCGGCGAGGGCCGGGTCGACGTACCAGGGGACGACCTGGCCGTGGTCGTCGTAGTAGAGCTCGCTGCCCCGGAGCCACGGCAGGGGGCCCTGTCCGAAGGGATCGGTCACCGCGTGCGCGAGCGCACCTGACTCCCAGCGCCGGATCTGCTCCGTACCCATACCGCTCCCCTCCCTGGCTCCCCCGAACGCCGCGACCGGTCCCAGCACATCACATAACGCACGCGGCCCGTCACCCTTCGTCGCTAAAAGTTCAGCTGGGGGCCACACTTCGTCCGTAGCGCTTTCCGGTCCTGCCCTTCGGCGGGATCCGGGGCGCGGGGCCTAGACCAGCCGCACCGGCTTCTCGGGGCGGACCCCGGTCTCGGCGAGCCAGTCCCGCAGCGGCCCGGAGTCGCCGTCCTCGACGAGCGAGAGGACCCGCGGCGCGAGGTCCGCCCGGCGCGCTCCGCCGACCAGCAGCACGGGGCCGTCCAGCCAGTCCAGCCCGGGCGCGGCCCCGGCGAAGTCCACCGCGGCGCAGCACACCAGCGCCAGCACGTGGTCCGCGAGCAGGTCCCGGCCGCTGCGCGGAGCTTCCAGCGGGAAGAGCGGCACCGCGGTCGCGCCGCGCGCGGGCCCGGCCGGTACGGCCTCCCGCGCGAGGTCGCCGCTCAGCCGCCCGGCCAGCGTGTCGGCGTTCGCCGCGGTGTCGTCCGGGGTCCCGGCGGCGGATGCGGGCGGGGCCGAGAGGTAGGCGAGCACCCGTTCCACCGTGGAGGCGGCGGGCGCGGACAGCGCGTCCAGCGCGGCCAGCAGCCGGGCCGCCTCCGTACGCCACTTGCGGTCGACGACCTCCTCCGGGTACGCCGCCCAGTCCACCGGGGACCAGTCCGGCCCGGCCTCGGCGGGGCCGCCGTGGAACAGCCGCGCGGCCAGCAGCGAGGCGGCCTCGTCCACCACCCCCGGCTGCTCCAGCAGATCGCACGCCGGGCGCTCGCCCAGCCGCGAGGTGAACCCGTCGGCCAGCCGGTCGCGCCGGGACAGCTCGGTCAGCGCGGAGACCACGCCCGCGTCGAGGCGGGCCGGCCAGCGGCCCATCCGCCAGGCGGGCAGCGCGACGCGGGTCAGCAGCCGGTCCCAGCCGGCGTACGCCAGCCCGACCTGCTCCTGGGCGACGATGCGCAGCGCGTAGTCCACGCCCTGTGCGCGTTCGGAAGCGGCGGCGGCGACCCCGCGCTCCATCTCGGCGGCGTCGACCCGGCACAGCCGCAGCAGCACCCGGGCCGGGGCCCCGATCCAGCCGAGGAAGCGACGGTTGCCCACGTCCGCGGCGGCGTCGAGGCCGCGGACGAATCCGCGGGCATCGGCTATGTCGGGGTGCGCGGACGGTCCCGTACCGGCGACGACGGGCGCGAGGACGGCGCGGAGTTCCGCGACGCGCATCCACCACAGGAACGGCGAACCGATCACCAGGACGGGCGCGGCGCCGGGCTCCGACTCCGGAGCGGGCCGCGCGATCGGGCCGCCCGGTCCGGCGGCCCCGCCCGGTATGCGCCCGCGGGCACGGCGGTGGGCCGCGTGGGTGCGGTCCTCCAGCCAGCTGTCGCAGTCGGGCGTCAGGGCTATCGCGGAGGGCGCGGGAACGTCCATCCGGTCCGCCAGGTCCCGCACGAGCCGGTAGAGATCGGGGGCGGACGCCTCCGACAGCGGCACGGTCGGGGTCACGGCCGGGGTCGCCCGCAGGACGACGGCGGCGAACGTCCCGCCGACGAGGAGGACGACCGCGGCGACCAGGCACACGGTGAGGGTCACCGCCGGCCAGGGGTCGCCGAGGAGCCGGCCCGTCATCCGGGCGGCCACCAGCACCACCGCGAGGGCGGCGGGCAGCAGCCCGACGGCCAGGGCCCTGCTGCGCACGCGCAGCACTGCCAAGGCGCGGGAACGTGCGGACGGTGTGCCCGCTTCGGCGATCGAACTTGTTCCGGACACGGCCGGACCTCACCCCCTCTGCCCTGCGGCGGCGTTGCTCACTCCCCCACTGTGACACCCGCCCCTGACATCGCAATGCCGGTGGGCCAAGTGCCCCAACGAGCGCCGGAATGCATGCGCCGCACCATAGTTGGGGCGCGCCCGGCCGTCAGGCGGACCGAGGGACGATCACCCGATGGAATGGCTTTGGGTAAAGGTGGGTGCGTTCGAACGCGACGGGGTGCACTCGCACGCGGATACGCCCGCGGGCCCGGCCGCACCAGGTGCGTACCGGACCCGCGTCCGTGAGATCCCGCCGGTCGGCGGCGCTCAGGCGCCTTCGGCGGCCTTGGCCGCGATGTCCGTGCGGTGCTGCGAGCCGTCGAGCCTGATCCGCTCGACGGCCTTGTACGCCTTCGTCCGGGCCTGCGCCAGGTCGGAACCGGTGGCCGTCACCGACAGCACGCGGCCGCCCGCGCTGACGACCGCGTCGCCCTCGCGCCGGGTCCCGGCGTGCAGCACGTACGCGTCGGGGGCGTCATGCTCGGCCACCTCGGCCAGGCCCTCGATGGGGTCCCCGGTGCGCGGGGTCTCCGGGTAGTTGTGGGAGGCGATGACGACGGTGACGGCCGCGTCGTCGCGCCAGCTGAGCGGGGGCTCGTCGTGCAGGGTCCCGTTGGCGGAGTTCAGCAGCACGCTCGCGAGCGGCGTGCGCAGCCGGGCCAGGACCACCTGGGTCTCCGGGTCGCCGAAGCGGGCGTTGAACTCGATGACCCGCACGCCGCGCGAGGTGATCGCGAGGCCCGCGTAGAGCAGCCCGGAGAAGGGGGTGCCGCGGCGGCGCAGTTCGTCCACGGTCGGCTGCAGGACGGATCCCATGACCTCGTCGACGAGCTTCGGGTCGGCCCAGGGGAGCGGGGAGTACGCACCCATGCCGCCGGTGTTGGGGCCCTCGTCGCCGTCGAGCGCGCGCTTGAAGTCCTGCGCGGGCTGGAGCGGCAGCACGGTGACGCCGTCGGTGATGGCGAAGAGGGAGACCTCGGGGCCGTCGAGGAACTCCTCGATGACGACGCGGTCGCAGCGCAGCGCGTGGGCGCGGGCGGCGGCCAGGTCGTCGGTGACCACGACGCCCTTGCCGGCGGCGAGGCCGTCGTCCTTGACCACGTACGGGGCGCCGAAGGCGTCGAGGGCCGCGTCCACCTCTTCCGGGGTGGTGCACACGTGGCTGCGGGCCGTCGGGACGCCGGCCGCGGCCATCACGTCCTTGGCGAAGGCCTTGGAGCCCTCCAGCCGCGCCGCTTCACCGGACGGGCCGAAGACGGGGATGCCGGCCGCGCGGACGACGTCGGCGACGCCGGCGACGAGCGGGGCCTCCGGGCCGACGACGACCAGGTCGGCGCGGAGCTCGGTGGCGAGGCGGGCGACGGCTTCACCGTCGAGGGCGTCGACCGGGCGGAGCTCGGCCACCTCGGCGATGCCGGCGTTGCCTGGTGCGCAGTACAGCGCGTTGACGTCGGGATCGAGGGACAGAGAGCGGCACAGGGCATGTTCGCGGGCGCCGCCGCCGATGACGAGGACCTTCACGGCATGAAGGGTAGCCCGCGCTCCGGATTCCCTTTCGTGCGGGCCGCCAAGTCGGACCCCTTATTCGTTCGTGTATTCCTCCACAACCGTGGCTCCGAGCTCGCGCACGATCAGGTCGTGTCCGGTCAGCGCGGAGTCGACGAGGTCGGGATCGTCGTCCTCCGGTACGTCGTCCTCGGGCGCGACGGGCGGGGGTCCCTGCTGCGCGGGGGGCTGCTGCGGCGCGGGCTGCTGGTACGAGGCCTGCTGCTGCGGGGGCTGCGCCTGCGGGGGGGCTGCCGGAGCCTGCTGGACCGGCGCCGGGTGGTAGGCGGGCGCGGGCGGAGCGCCGTAGGACGAGGCGGAGACGGGTCCCGCGGGCGGGCCGCCGCCACCGATGACGGCCTCGATCTTCCAGTTGACCTGGAACTGCTCGGCGAGGACCGCCTTGAGCACCTCCTCGCTGCCGCTGCTCGCGAAGTTGTCGCGGGCGCCTGCGTTCGGGAAGCCGAGCTGGAGGGTGGCGCCGTCGAAGCCGGCGACCTGGGCGTTCTGGCTGAGCAGGATCCAGGTGAAGCGGCGGCGGTTCTTGACGGCTTCGAGGACGGACGGCCACATCGCCTGGATCTGCCCGGCGCCGGCGGCCATGCCGGGCGCCGGGCCGGAGGCGGCCGGGGCGGGTGCCGCCCCGTGGGCGGGGGCCGGGGCCGCCGGGGCGGCCGCCGGGGAACCGGGAGCGGCGGCGCTGGGCCAGGCACCGGCGGCGGGGGCCGCGGGGGCCGGCGCGGCGGGCCGGGCCGCGGGGGCCGCGGCTCCGGGCCAGGCACCGGGGGCGGCTGCGGCGGGAGCCGCGGGAGGAGTGGCGGGGGCCCCGCCACCGGGCTGCGCGGCTCCGGGCCAGGCACCGGGCGCGGCGGCCGGGGGCGCCGCCGGGGCCGGAGCCGGGGCGTGCGCCGCGGGGGCCTGGGGGGCGGGGGCCGCGGGGGCCTGGGCGGGCGGCTGCTGGTGGGCCGCGGGAGCCGGGGCCTGAGCGGGAGCCCGTACGGCCGCGGGGGCCATGGGGTGCGCCTCCGGACCCGGTACGTAGCCCATGGCGGGAGCCTGGGCGAAGGAGGCGGCGGCGGCCGCGCCGCCGCGCTCCAGCCGGTCGAGCCGCGCCTGGAAGGAGCGCTCGTCGTCGAAGGCGGCGGGCAGCAGCACGCGGGCGCAGATCAGCTCCAGCTGGAGCCGGGGCGAGGTCGCGCCGCGCATCTCGGTGAGCCCCGTGTTGACCAGGTCGGCGGCCCGGGACAGCTCGGCGGCCCCGAAGACGGAGGCCTGGGCCTGCATGCGCTCGACGACGTCGGCCGGGGCGTCGATGAGCCCCTTCTCGCCGGCGTCGGGCACGGCGGCCAGGATCACCAGGTCGCGCAGCCGCTCGAGCAGGTCGGCGACGAAGCGGCGCGGGTCGTTGCCGCCCTCGACCACCCGGTCGACGATCTCGAACGCGGCGGCCCCGTCCCCGGAGGCGAAGGCGTCCACGACGGCGTCCAGCAGGGTCCCGTCGGTGTAGCCGAGGAGCGAGGTGGCCATGGCGTACGTCACACCCTGGTCGGCGGCGCCGGCCAGCAGCTGGTCCATGACGGACATGGAGTCCCGGACGGATCCGGCGCCGGCGCGCACGACGAGCGGCAGCACACCGTCCTCGACGTGGGCCCCTTCGCGGCCGCAGACCTCGCCGAGGTAGTCGCGCAGGGTGCCGGGGGGCACGAGCCGGAAGGGGTAGTGGTGCGTCCGGGACCGGATGGTCCCGATGACCTTCTCGGGCTCGGTCGTGGCGAAGATGAACTTGAGGTGCTCCGGCGGCTCCTCGACCACCTTCAGCAGGGCGTTGAAGCCCGCCGAGGTGACCATGTGGGCCTCGTCGATGATGTAGATCTTGTACCGGCTGGAGGCGGGCCCGAAGAAGGCCTTCTCGCGCAGGTCACGGGCGTCGTCCACACCACCGTGCGAGGCCGCGTCGATCTCGATGACGTCGATGGACCCCGGGCCGTTGCGCGCGAGGTCCTTGCAGGACTGGCACTCCCCGCAGGGGGTGGGCGTGGGGCCTTGCTCACAGTTGAGGCACCGCGCCAGGATCCGCGCGCTGGTGGTCTTGCCACAGCCTCGCGGACCACTGAACAGGTACGCGTGATTGACCCGGTTGTTCCGCAGGGCCTGCATCAGCGGGGCAGTGACATGCTCCTGCCCGATGACCTCGGCGAACGACTCGGGGCGGTAGCGGCGGTACAGCGCAAGGGACGACACGTCTACGAGGTTATCCGGGCGCACCGACAAAGGCGGCCCGCGTGCCCGCCCCGGAACGCAAAGCGCCCCCCACGCACCCACCAGAGCCCACTTACCCTTGCTGCCTTCCGGCCCTGGGGGAGTTGGGTGAGATAGCGCCACGTGAGGGGCTGGCCCCACCCTAGCGGATGGAAGGCCCCGGAATCGAGCCGGGCCCCGGGAACGTCCTCCCCTGATCCCCTCCGTCCCTCCGCGGAGCACCGCCCGACGATCACGTTCGCGAGCACCCCTCAGCGTCTTGTATTGTTTGCCCCGGAGGATTCGCCTAGTGGCCTAGGGCGCACGCTTGGAAAGCGTGTTGGGGGCAACCCCTCACGAGTTCGAATCTCGTATCCTCCGCCATTGCTCTCACCGGGCAATACGTTGAAGAGCCCCACCGCTTGCGGTGGGGCTCTTTGCGTTGCCCCGTCTCAGGACCGCTGTCAGCGGTCCGGCGCTTCGTCGTGTGCTCTGGGTGCAGACGGCGTGTGCGACGCCCGTGAGATGCGCTCCCCCGGGGAGGAACCGCCCCCGTTCGTCACCCCCGGCCCCGGTGTGTGCACCATGCTTGGCTCTGCGCCGGGGCCGTTCCGGTGCCGCTGCCCGGTCCGACGAGGTGCCCCATGAAGTCCCGATCAACGCTGGCAGGCTGGCTGGGTTCGCTCGACGCTCCGCGCCTGGCACGCGTACTCGCCACGCGGAAGGACGCGGCGGCGGCTCCGGAACCGCGCACGGTGGGGGAGCTGGCGGACCGCCTCCAGCGCCCGGGGTCGGTGGCACTCGCCCTGCCGCCCCTCACGCTGCCGTGCCTGCAAGTGGCCGAGGCGCTGGCGGCGCGGGGAGGACCGGCGTCGCGCGATGACCTGGCGAAGCTGCTGGGAGCAGCGGACGGCGAAGCCGCCCGCGCTCTGGACTTCACCCTGGAGGCGCTGGCCGATCACGCCCTGGTGTGGCCGGATGCCGCAGGAGCGCTCCGCATGGCCTCTCCCCTGCGGCAGGCGTGGGAGGCACCTCTGGGGCTGGACGCGCCTCTGGAGAAACTCCTGGCAGGCGCGGCCTCCGAAGAGCTGCGCGCCATGCTGGTGACACTCGGCATCAAGCCGCCGGGCACCAAGCAGCAGCGGCTGGCGGCCCTCGTGGAACACCACAGTGACCCGGGAGCCGTCACCGAAGTGGTGGCACAGGCACCCGCGGTCACCCGGAAGCTGCTCGCGCGCCGGGCGGACTCCACGGCGGGGCAGCGGCAGTCCATCCTGTCCGGGTCGTCCGGACCCGAGCTCGAACCCGGCGCGCGGTGGGCCCTCGACCGGGGACTGCTGATCGTGGACCGCCACCGCTACGGCCCCGCGCGCATGCCCGTCGAAGTCGCGCTGGCACTGCGCGGGCCGGGCTGGCACGCCCCGTTCGATCCCGTTCCGCCTTCCGCGCAGTGGGTGGCGATCGGCTCCGCCGAGGTGGAGCGGGAGGCGGCAGCTGCGGCCACGGCGTTCGCCGCCCAGGCCGCGTCGGTCCTCTCCGCCTGTTCCGCGTCTGCGCCGGCCAGGCTCAAAGCCGGCGGGATCGGCGCCCGGGAACTGGCTCGGATCGGCAAGGCCTCCCAGGCCGACGACGCCGTCGTACGCCTCACACTGGAGACCGCGTACGCGGCCGGACTGCTGGGCCGGGAACACGACCGCGTGGTACCCACCGAGGTGTACGACGCCTGGGCGGAACAGGAGCCCGCCGAACGGCTCGCCGTCCTGCTCCGGGCATGGCACCACCTGACTCTCACCCCCACCCCGGCGCGCGACGAGGACAACAAGGCACTCCCGGCCCTCGCGGGAGCACCTCCCTGCGGCGGCTGCCTGCAAGCCCGGCACGGGCTGCTCCACGCGGCGGCCCAGCTCCCGGCGGGACACGGCGCGACCACCGGATCGGACCTGGGGGCCCTGGTGGCCTGGTACCGCCCGCTCGCCGACTCGTCACCTCAGGACGCAACACCGTTCGCCGCTCTGATCCGCGAGGCCGAGCTGCTCGGCGTACTCGCCCGCGGCGCGCTTTCTCCCCTCGGTACCGCCCTGCTGGAAGACGGCGCGGCAGGTCTGGCCGCCGCGTGCGGGCGGCTCCTGCCCACGGCTGCCCGAACGGCCCGGATCGGCGCCGACCTCACCGCGATCGTCACCGGCACGCCGTCCGCCCCACTCGCCTCGCTGCTGGATTCCGTCGCCGACCGCGAGACCAGCGGGACGGCCTCGGTGTGGCGGTTCAGTACCGGCAGCGTCCGCCGGGCCCTGGATGCGGGGCATTCGCCTGACGGCCTCGCAGCCGACCTGGCCGCCGTCGCTTCCGGGCCGCTGCCCCAGCCCCTGTCGTATCTCATCGCCGACACCGCCCGCGGTCACGGCCGCGTGCGCATCGCCCCGGCCGTCTGCGTCATCCACGGCGCGGAGCCGGCGCTCCTCACCGAGCTCGCCGCCCACCGCAAGCTGGCCGAACTCGGCCTGCGGCAGCTCGCTCCCACCGTGCTGGTGAGCCGCAGCACGCTGGAGACGACCCTCGCCGCGCTCCGGGCCGAGGGTTACGCACCCGTCGGCGAGAGCGCCGACGGAACCGTACGCATCGAGAAGGAACGACCGCGCAGGGCAGCCGCCCGCGTACCGACACCGCGGCG
Organism: Streptomyces sp. NPDC006544; assembly: GCF_040611715.1. Taxonomy (NCBI): domain Bacteria; kingdom Bacillati; phylum Actinomycetota; class Actinomycetes; order Kitasatosporales; family Streptomycetaceae; genus Streptomyces; species Streptomyces sp. NPDC006544. The sequence continues at coordinate 59,282 of NZ_JBEXOV010000014.1, forward strand.
GGCCGGCGCAGGCGCCGGTCGCCGCAGCGCGGTACGCGACACCACGAGGACACCGGCCGCCGCCGACCCGAACGCCCTGGCCATCCGGCTGCTCAGCGCCCCTCCGGCCGAGCCGGAGCCCGACCCGTTCGGCAGCGGGGTCCCCTTCGGCACCGACACCGAGGAGATCGTCGCCGGGTGGGCGAAACGCCTGCCGTACAGCGACGTCCGCCAGCTCGCCCACGCCGTCGACGCCGGTCAGGCCATCACCGTCGAGTACGTCGCCACCTCCGGCAAGCGGACCGTGCGCACACTCAGCCGCCTCGCGCTCGACCCGCCCTACCTGGAAGCCTGGTGCCACCTGCGAGAAGACGAACGCGTCTTCACCCTCTCCCGCATCCACGGCGTCATGCCGGTGTGACCGTCCGAGGGCCGCACGCAGCCGAGCGGCGGTCGCGGTTCCGGTGGTGCGATCCTGGCGTGCACGGCGGGATTCACACGCCGTCGGTCCAGTACTCCTGAAGGCGGGCCACGGCATCCTCCTTGGTCAGCTCGGCGACCGCCGCCTCCGCGAGGCCGACACGGCGGATCAGCAGATGGACCAGGTCCGCGGGGAGCGATTCCTTCGGCGCGGACGGGGCCCCGCGGTCAGGGAGCCGCCCCTCGGTCACGCAGTCCCAGAACTCGCTCTCGGCGACGACCAGCTGATCGCGCAGGATGTGGCTCCACATCGCGGCGCCGTAGACCGTCCGGTCCACCGGGTGGGAGATCCGGGTCCGCAGGATCCGTCCGTCGTACAGGGTCAGCTCATAGGTGACGTGATGCGTGCCGGTGCGGCCACGGGCGTCCCGTACGCGTTCCCAGCCCTCGACGACACAGAACCGGTCATGGCGTTCACGGTCCGGCTGCGGCCGGCTCACCGGTGCGCCCCCACCAGCCAGTCAGCCAGCTCACGGTCGTCGCTCAGCGCGATCAGCTGCACCAGGCCCCAGTTGTCCTGATGGTTGGGCGCCAGCCGAAGCCGCTCCTGCCAGTCGTCGGCGTACTCCCGCAGGGCGTCGACCATCTCGCCGACGGCCTCGTCGAAGCTGGACCCGTCGGCCGCGACCGGAAGTCCGGGGATGAAGATCGACCATCCGCCCTCTTCCGCGACCACCTCCGCCTTGGACGGACAGACCGTGGACAGATACCGGCGCAGGCGCGCGACGTCCACGACCGCGGCGCACCCGGCAGCCCGCCGCACGGTGGCGACCCGCCCCTCGCCGGCGGCATCGAGAAGTTCTTTCAGGTGCGTGCGCGCCTCGGTGTAGTTCTCGTAGTGCACCGCTGACATGAGCGACCTCCCTCAGGGCTCCGGACCACCAGAGTGCGCCCCCCTCGCATGTACGTCAAGTACGTCGAGTACTTCACGGACGTGCCACGTACGTGACGTACGGGCGTGCCGCGAGCAGCCGGGGAGGAGGGTGGCCGCCAGGAGGCCGTGGGGGTAGCTTCCGGCAGGGCACACTCGCACGCGTGCACAACGTCCGAGCCGACGTCAGGCGGGGTACTCCATGAGCCGGACCGTGATCGATCCCGCCGTCGGCGACGACGGCGAGGGCGCCGAAGCAGTCGGACCCGGCGCCGGGGTGCTCCTGGTGCCGGGGCGGGGGCAGCGGACCACCACCGCCGGGCTGCTCGCCGGGGCGGCCGCGCGCCGGGGGATGGAGGTACGGGGCCTCGGCGGCGGGGCCGGGGACCTGGCCGGGCGGGCCGTGCACTGGTGCGGCGGGCCCGTGGCGGGGGCCCGGGTGGCCGGGCCGCTCGGGATCGGGCTGCTGGAGCCGCCGGACGACTGGCTGGCCGGGCTGCCCGGATGGGCCACCGGGCGCCGCGTCCGGCTGACCTGCCTGGCGGAGGCCCGGGCGGCGCTGCGCGGGCCGGCCTTCGTGAAGCCGCCGCGCGAGAAGTCCTTCCCCGCCGCCGTGTACGCGGACGGCGCCGCCCTGCCCCCGCTGCCGGCGGACACGCCGGTGCTGGTCTCCGAGGTGGTGGAGTTCGCCGTCGAGTACCGGCTGTTCCTGCTGGACGGGGAGATCGCCGCCGCGAGCCGCTACGCCGTCCACGGCCGCCTCGACCCGGCCCCGCTGGACGAGGATCCCCGGGCCGCGGACGTACGGGCCTTCGCGGCCCGGCTGCTGGCGGAGGCGGGCGGGGGCCTGCCCGGCGCGGTCACCGTCGACGTCGGAATCATCGGCGGCGCCGGGGGGAGCGGGAACGGCCGGCCGGCGGTGGTGGAGGCCAACATGGCCTGGTTCTCGAACTGTTACGCCGCCGACCCGGAGCGCGTCCTGGACGTCGTGCTCCGCGCGGCCGGCCCCCGGGAGCGGGTCGCCGACCGCGATCTGCCCTTCCTGCGGGGCCTGCGGTAGTGCCGCGTCAGGGCGCGTCTGCCGGGTCCGGCGGCCGCCGGGACCCGGATCCCGCGCCCTCGGCGTCCTGTCCGTGCGGAATCAGGGCCACGGGGGCGCGGGCGCGGTGGGCGACCGCGTGGTCCGTGGGGCCGAGGCCGTGCAGGGGGCGGTGGTGGCGGCGGCCGACGACCAGGAGGTCGGCGGTCGCGGACTCGTCGACCAGGACGTCCGCGGCGTCGCCGGGACGGCTCACGCAGGTGGTCGGCACCGCCGGGTGGCGCGCGGAGGCCTCGGCGACCGCGGCCTCGAGCGACGCCTGCCCCGCCGCTTCCCCCGCGTGCACGGCGCGCAGCGGCAGGCCGTGCACGGCCGCCCACGCGTAGGCGAATTCGAGGACGAGGCCGTAGTCACCGTCGGGGTCCACGCCGACGACCACACCCTGGCCGCGGTGCGGGTGCTCGTCGGTCTCGCGGACCAGGACGACGGGGATCCCGGTGCGTCCGGCGACGGTCAGAGCCGTGGAGCCGAGCAGCGGGACCACGTGGTGGTGGTGCCCGCTCGCTCCGACGACGAGCAGCTGGGCGCCGGCCGCGGCGCGCGGGAGCTCGCTGCCGGGTCCGCCCTCGACCGTGACCGTCTCGACGATCAGCCCGGGGTGGGCGGACCGGAGTCCATCGGCGACGGTCGCGAGCAGCGCCATGGAGGCCGTCACGCTCTCGCCGAGCACGGGCTCGAACTCGGGGGAGATCGGCTGGATCTTCGGCCAGGCCTGGCCGACGTTGAGGAGGCGCAGGGGCACCCCCGCCGACCGCGCTTCGCGGGCGGCCCAGCGGGCGGCGGCGAGGCTGCGGGGGGATCCGTCGAACCCGACGAGGAAAGGGAGGGACGGGGGAGATTGCGGGGACTGGGGAGACTGGAGGGACTCGGGGGACTGCGGAGACATCGCGGCACCTTTCTACCTGTGCCGCGGCCATGTCCCGGTCCTGTGGTGCCGCGGCCGTGTCCTGGTCGCTCCTACGACGCTACGCCTGCCGCCCGGCTGCCCGCGCGCCGTCCCCGGCGGAGTGCGCCCGACGCCTCGCATCCGCCGACGGGGACCACCCGCACGGTGGCCGCCGCTCCGGAAAAGAATCTCCGGACTTCCTGTCACACACGCGCGGCGGCGCGGGTCAGTGCGGTGAGGAACGAAAACACCGCCTTCCGAGGAGCATTCCATGAACATCGCCGCCACCGTCGTCGCCGTCCTCGCCGCCGCCATGTCGGGCTTCTCGGGCTACTCGCTCCTGAGCCGCGCCGCGTGGGTCGTGGAGGCCATGGAGGAGTACGGGGTCCCCCGGACCTGGTGGACCCCGCTCGGCGCCGCGAAGGCCGCCGGAGCGGTGGGCCTGCTGGTCGGGCTCTTCGTCCCCGTCATCGGCATCGCCGCCGGCGCCGGCCTCGTCCTCTACTACGCCGGGGCCGTGATCACCGTGATCCGCGCCCGCTCGTACAAGCACGTCCCGTTCCCGGTGATCTACATGGCCCCGGTCGTCGCGGCCTTCGCCGCCTAGGTCTGTTGCCCGGACCCGCGTACGACGGCCCCCGCGGGGCGGGCGCCGTATGACGGGCATCGCGGGGAGGGCGGGGCCACCGGGCCGGTGGCGCCGCCCTCCCCGCAGGCGCGCTACGCGAACTTCGGCATCTCGCCGACCGTCTTGGACAGGTCGATCACGGCGAAGGCCGCGCCCTGCGGGTCCGTGACCGCCGCGAAGCGGCCGAAGGGGCTGTCCACCGGGCCGAAGTGCAGCGTGCCGCCGTGCCCGGTCGCCTTCGCCACCGCGGCGTCGCAGTCCGGCACGGCGAAGTAGACCTGGACGTACGAGGGGATCTCCGGCGGGAAGTCGGTGCCCATGTTCATCCGGCCCAGCACCGGGTTGTCCGGGCCGCCCACGCTGAAGACTTTGTAGTCCATCCCGGCCGCCTCCGGGGAGTCGCCCATGTCCATCTGCTGGGTCCCGTACGGGAAGACCTTCGGCAGGAACGCGTCCACCTTGGACACGTCGCGCGAGAAGAGCTCCGCCCAGGCGTACGCGCCGGTCTCGCCGAGCTTCTCGAAGCCCTTGTGGTCGCCGGGCTGCCAGATGCCGAAGACCGCGCCGCTCGGCTCCTTGGCGATCGCCATCGTGCCGAACGAGCCGACCTGCATCGGCTCCATCAGCAGTTCGCCGCCGGCCGACTTGACCTTCTCGGCGGTGGCCGCCGCATCGGCCGAGGCGAAGTACAGACACCACTGCGAGGGCGCGTCCCCGCCCGGCATCGGCGGGACGACGGCCGCGACGGCCTTGCCGTCCGAATAGGCCTGCGTGTAGTTGCCGTACTCGCTGGTGGACTCGCCGAAGGTCCAGCCCAGTACGTCGGCGTAGAACGTCTTGGCGCCCTCCACATCGGTGAACATCGCGTCCACCCAGCAGGGGGCGCCTTCGGGGAACTCAGCCATGATCGATCGACTCCTGTGTCGTCTACGACGTGACCCGTCTCGTCCTCACGCTAGGGGCGGCCTCCGACAAGCGCGCGGGGAGCGCCGCCGCGCGGGACCCTGGGGGCATGGACAAGGACACAGGCGTCACGATCCGGCTGGCCCAGCAGCCCGAGGCCGACGCGCTGCTCGGCCGCAGCCCGCTCGCCGCGCTCGTCGGGATGCTGCTGGACCAGCAGGTACCGATGGAGTGGGCGTTCTCCGGCCCCTACACGATCGCGCGGCGGCTCGGCTCCGACGACCTCGACGCGCACGTGATCGCGGCCTACGACCCGGAGGCCTTCGCGGCACTGCTCTCCGAGAAGCCGGCCGTGCACCGCTACCCGGGGTCGATGGCGAAGCGGGTGCAGCAGCTGTGCGCGCACCTGGTGGAGCACTACGCGGGGGACGCGGCGCAGGTGTGGGCCGACGCGGACACGGGGGCCGAGCTGCTCGGGCGGCTGAAGGAGCTGCCGGGCTTCGGGGAGCAGAAGGCGCAGATCTTCCTGGCGCTCCTGGGCAAGCGGTTCGCCGTCCGGCCGACGGGCTGGCGGGAGGCGGCCGGCGGGTACGGGCCGGCGGACGTCTACCGGTCGGCGGCCGACATCACCGGCCCCGAATCGCTGGCGAAGGTACGGGCGCACAAGCAGGAGGCGAAGGCCGCGGCGAAGGCGGCCAAGACCGCCAAGGGCTAGTGGAGGAAGTGGAGTTGGCGGTTCGGGGCGGGCTCGCGCAGATACGCGAAAACGTCCCCGGGATTGTCAGACCCCCGCCGTAGACTCGTGATCATGACTGAGAACCTGACCCGCGCCGCCACTGCCGAATCCATCTCCGACGGCCCGGGCAGTGTGATCACGCTGCTGACGGACACCGCCGAACTCACCTGCAACACGGCCAGCTTCGAGGCCGGCGCGGCGGGCGCCCCGGTGCACTTCCACACCAAGGCGACCGAGTTCTTCCACGTCACGGACGGACGGCTCGACGTCCTCGTCGGCGACGAGATACACACCCTGGTCAAGGGCGACTTCATCGCCGTCCCGCCCGGCGTGAAGCACGCCTTCGCCCCGGCCTCCGACAGCACGGCCGAGGTCTTCGTCGGCTTCACCCCGGGCATGGGCCGCTTCGACTACTACCGGCTGCTCGGCCGGGTCCGGGCCGGCGAGGCGACCGTGCAGGACATCATCGACAGCCAGCCGGTCTACGACAACCACTACGCGGAGAGCGACACCTGGGCCGGTCGCCTGAAGCGCAGCGCCGAAGCGTAGACCTCGTCCGCGTCGAGCCTGCGCAGCTCCTCCGCCATCAGCTCGGCGCTGCTGCGGATCTTCAGGGCCACCTTGCGGTCCGGGCTGCCGGGCAGGAGCAGCGTGGCCAGGACCCCGTCCGGGCGGTCGACGCGAATCTCCCCGGACGTGGTCGTCAGCCGGACCCGGGTGATCACCGGACCCTCGGTGGCCACCCGGTCCACCGGCACGCCGAGCCGGTCCTCCAGCCACCGGGCGAGCAGCTCGGAGCTGGCGTTGCCGGGCTCGCTCTCGACGGCCGCGCCGGTCACCGGGAGCGGCTTCTGGTCCAGGGCGGCGGCCAGCAGCGACCGCCAGGGGGTCAGGCGGGTCCAGGCGAGGTCGGTGTCCCCGGGGGCGTAGGCCGCGGCGCGGGCATCGAGGGCCCCGACCGGGTCGGCGGCGGCCTCGGCGTCGGTGATCCTGCGCTGCGCGAGGGCGCCCAGGGGGTCCCGGGCGGGCGCGTCCGGAGCGTCGGCCGGCCACCAGGCGACGACGGGGGCGTCGGGCACCAGGAGCGGCAGCACGACGGATCCGGCGTGCTCGTTGAGCGTCCCGTGCAGGCGGAGCAGCACGATCTCCCCGGAACCGGCGTCGGTGCCGACGCGCAGCTCGGCGTCGAGGCGGTTCTGGCGGAGGCGCTGCGGGCCGCGGGCGGTGCGCTTGATCACCGCGATGATGCGGCAGGGGTGTTCGCGCGAGGCCTCTGAGGCGGCGCGGACGGCGTCGTAGGCGTTCTCCTCGTCGGTGGCGACGAGGAGGTTGAGCACGAGACCCATCGTGGGGCTGCCGACGGCCCTTCGGGCGTCGAGCAGAGCCTTGTTGACCTTGCTGGAGGTGGTGTCGGTGAGTTCGGTCCGCATGCTCCGAGTCTCGCAGCCGGTCGGCTTCGCCGATACCGGTGGCCGGGGGTCGCGCCGTGTCCGCTGCGCGGGGGCCTGACCGGCCGGCGGGGCTGAAATGCATCCCTCAGTGGCGGCGGCGGGTCGTGCCGAAGAGGGAGCGGGAGATCTCGCGGCCCACCTGGGTGCCGATGGAGCGGGCCAGGGAGCGGAAGAGGCCGCTGCCCACCACCTGTTCGGCGAGGGAGGGGTCCGGCTTCGGCGCGGTCCGGGCCGGGGCGCGCGCGCTCTTCGCCTCCTCGGCCGCGGCGGCCGCCGCTTCGGCTTGCGCCTCCGCCGCCGCCTGCTCCGCGCTGATCTTCTCGAACGCCGACTCCCGGTCGACCGGCTGCGCGTAGCGCGCGTAGAGGGGGGAGGAGGTGACCGCCCGGTCGAGCTCCGCCGCGTCGACCGGGCCCATCAGGGACTGCGGGGCCCGCAGCCGGGTCGCGGCCACCGGTGTCGGCGCGCCGCTCTCGCTCAGGACGGTGATCACCGCCTCGCCCGTCCCCAGCCCGGTGAGCAGTTCCTCGAGGTCGTACGCGGAGTGGGGGAAGGTCCTCACCGTCGCCTTCAGCGCCTTCGCGTCGTCCGGGGTGAAGGCGCGCAGCGCGTGCTGCACCCGGTTGCCGAGCTGGGCCAGGACGTCGGCCGGGACGTCCTTGGGGGTCTGCGTCACGAAGAAGACGCCGATGCCCTTGGAGCGGATGAGCCGCACGGTCTGGGTGACGGAGTCCAGGAAGGCCTTCGAGGCGCCGTTGAAGAGCAGGTGGGCCTCGTCGAAGAAGAAGACGAGCTTGGGCTTCTCCAGGTCGCCGACTTCCGGCAGGCCTGTGTAGAGGTCGGCCAGCAGCCACATCAGGAAGGTGGAGAAGAGCTGCGGTTTGTCCTGGACCGCCGGGAGTTCCAGCACGGAGACCAGTCCGCGCCCGTCGGCCGCCGTCCGGAGGAATTCGCCGGTGTCGAACTCGGGCTCGCCGAAGAATTCGGCGGCGCCCTGCTGCTCGAAGGCGGTCAGGGCCCGCAGGATCACCCCGGCGGTCACCGTGGACAGTCCGCCGATGCCCTTGAGTTCCGGCTTTCCCTGGTCGGAGACGAGGAACGCGGTGACCGCCCGCAGGTCCTTGAGGTCGATGAGCTCCAGGCCCTTGGTGTCGGCGTAGTGGAAGATCAGCCCGAGCGACTGTTCCTGCGTCTGGTTGAGCTCGAGCACCTTGGACATGAGGACGGGGCCGAAACTCGTCACGGTCGCCCGGAGCGGGATGCCGGGCCCGATCCCGCCCAGCGAGTAGAACGCGGCGGGGTGTCCGGTGGCCTGCCATTCCTGGGCCACCTCCTCGGCCCGTTGCTCGATCTTCCCGTTGACCGTGCCCGGTACGGAGATGCCCGAGACGTCGCCCTTGATGTCCGCGAGGAAGACCGGGACACCGTTCTCCGAGAGCTGCTCGGCGATGAGTTGCAGTGTCTTGGTCTTGCCCGTGCCGGTGGCCCCGGCGACCAGTCCGTGGCGGTTGAGCATCGACAGCGGGATGCGGATCTGGAGCTCCGGCCGGCACGTTCCGTCCCAGAGCAGGGCGCCCAGATCGAGCGTGGGTCCGGTCGAGACGTAGCCGGCCGCGATCTGGCGGGCCGGTGACAAGGGGTCGGTGGTCTCGCTCATTTATCGCTCCCGGATTAGTACTGTCTGCCACCTTTGCACCGTCATCGCAAGGCTGCGCCCGCAGGCACCGGCCCGGTAGGCTTTCCGTGTGATCTTCAAGCGCATCGGAAACAGGCGGCCGTACCCCGACCACGGCAGGGAAACCACCCGGCAGTGGGCGGATGTCGCCCCGCGCCCGGTCCGGCTCGACCAGCTGGTGACGACCAAGGGCCAGCTCGACCTCGAAACCCTGCTCGCCGAGGACTCGACCTTCTACGGGGACCTCTTCGCCCACGTCGTGAAGTGGCAGGGCGACCTGTACCTGGAGGACGGGCTGCACCGCGCCGTCCGCGCCGCGCTCCAGCAGCGCCAGGTCCTGCACGCGCGCGTCCTCGAACTGGGCTGAGGGCCGAAGCGAGGAACCGGGCCGGGGGCCGGACGGTGAGCCGGACCGCGAGCCGGACCGGGAGCCGGGCCCGCGCGCGCCCATCGGGTGCCGGATGCGTCCCGGTTGCGCCTTTCGGGTCGCTCTTGCCCTATCAACAGATGATTCAGTGGGCATCGGCAGCGGTCGGTATTACGCTGCGCTCATGAGCATGCTCACTCCCCCTGGCATGGGCGGAAAGTACCGCGTAACGGGAGCGGCTTACCCCCGCATGTCCCGCCCGCGACGCCGCCGCCGGATCGTCCTCCTCGTGCTCGGCTCCATCGTCGGGCTCGCCCTGATCGGGTACGGGGCGATGCAGCTCATCGACGTGTTCCGCGGCGACACGGGCAAACGCAACGCCGCCGCGGCCGCCAAGAACTGCGCCACCCCCGCCCCCAAGGCCGGCGCCGCGGCCGCCTCCGCCGCACCCCAGGTCGCGCTCCCCCAGCCGGGCCAGATCACGGTCAACGTCTACAACGCGACCCCGCGCGCGGGCCTCGCCAAGGCGGTCGGCGACGAGCTGAAGAAACGCGGCTTCGCCATCGGCAAGGTCGGCAACGCCCCCGCCGACTTCGACAAGAAGGTCCCGGACGCCGGGATACTGGTCGGCTCGCCGCAGACCGACAAGGCGGCCTTCTCCGTACTGGGCACCAACCTGGCCGGCGCCACGCACCAGACCGACACCCGCGAGAGCGCGGACATCGATCTGATCCTCGGCGACGCGTTCAAGGAGCTCACGACGAAGGAGGACGCGGACAAGGCGCTGGCCCTCCTGGCCAACCCCCAGCCCGCGCCTCCCAAGAAGTGCTGAACCGCGGCGCGTAGCGGCGGCGCGGGCTACTCGGCCGAGCCGTACATGCGGTCGCCCGCGTCGCCCAGGCCCGGCACGATGTAGCCGTGCTCGTTGAGCCGCTCGTCCACGGCGGCCGTCACCACCGTCACCGGCGTGCCCGCCAGCTCGCGCTCCATGACCTCGACGCCCTCGGGCGCGGCCAGCAGCACCACCGCGGTCACGTCGTCCGCGCCGCGCTTGATGAGTTCCTGGATCGCCGCGACCAGCGTGCCGCCGGTGGCCAGCATCGGGTCCACCACGTAGACCTGGCGCCCCGAGAGGTCCTCCGGCATGCGCGTCGCGTACGTGGACGCCTCCAGGGTGTCCTCGTTGCGGACCATGCCGAGGAAGCCCACCTCGGCGGTCGGCAGCAGCCGCACCATGCCGTCGAGCATGCCGAGGCCGGCGCGCAGGATCGGGACGACCAGCGGGCGCGGGTGGGAGAGCTTCACGCCGGTGGTCGGGCCGACCGGGGTGACGATGTCGGCCTGCTCCGTGCGCACGTCCCGGGTGGCCTCGTACGCGAGCAGGGTGACCAGCTCGTCGGCCAGGCGCCGGAAGGTGGCGGAGTCGGTGCGCTTGTCGCGCAGGGTGGTGAGTTTGTGCGCCACCAACGGGTGATCCACGACCTGCAAACGCACAACATCCTCCAAGACTCAGCTGCCGGGTTCCCGCCTGCGACCTGCGACCGCGCCACCCGTAAGAAAAGGGCGCGAACGCGCGACCCACACCCAAAAGGCTACGCGCTGTGCCCGCCCCTTCGTGCCCGAAGCGGCGGCCGCGCCGCCGACGGCCCGGAGATGCGACCCGCCCGGACCCCCAGCAGTCTGGGGAGATGACCGACCCCCGGGTGATCGCGGCCGTCGACGGATCCGAACACAGCCTCAGGGCGCTGGAGTGGGCGCGGGCCGCGGCAGTGCGCCACCGCACCGGGCTGCTCGTCGCCCACGTGCTGCCCGACAGCGCCCAGCTGTACGCGGCACGCCGTTCCTCGCTCCACGACGCCTCCGAGCCGCAGGAGTTCGCCGACCCCGTCGGTGACCGGATCCGCGCGCTCCTGGCCACGGGGCCCTCCATGCCCTCCGAAGTGGCCTACGAACCGATGGAGGGCTCGGTGCCCGAAGCGCTGCGGGCCGTCGGGGAGGGCGCCCGGATGCTGGTGATGGGCTCGCGCGGCCGGGGCGGCTTCGCCTCCCTGCTGCTCGGTTCGAACAGCCGCGCCGTGGCCACCAGCGCGGCGTGCCCGGTGGTCGTCGTCGCGCACGAGGCGCGCGCCGCCGGGGCCGCCGCACAGCCCTCGGCCGGCCGGATCGTGCTCGGGCTGCACACCGCGGAGACCCCCGACGACGTACTGGACTTCGCGTTCACCGAGGCCGCCGCGCGGGGGACGGCCGTCCAGGTGGTCTCCGCGTACAGCATCCCGCCGTCGCCGACGATGGTGATCGACAGCCCCTTCGCGGTGATCCCGCCCGAGGCGCTGGTGGGGGAGGACGACAACGCGGTGCCGGCCGAGCGGGAGATGCTGCGCTACCAGACGGAGCGGCTGGCCCCCTTCCGCGACCGGTACCCCGGCGTGCCCGTCGAGCAGGCGGCGGTACCGGGGGACGCGGCGGGCCGGCTGGTGGAGGCCTCGGCCTCGGCGGCGCTGGTCGTGGTGGGCCGCCACCACCCGCGCCGGCACATCCGGTCCCTGATGATCGGCTCGGTGGCGAACGCGGTGCTCCAGCACGCGCACGGGCCGGTGGCGGTGATTCCGACCCTGTCGGAATCCGACTGATACGCGACGGAAGGTGGCATCAAACCGCTGGTCCGAGGGAAGGTGGGGGGCGGGGGGCGGACCGGAGCGGACCATCCAGGGGCGGTGACCCATGCCCGAAGACGACCACGAGACACCGGAAAGCACGGCGCAGCGCAGAGCCCGGCGCGCGCAATTCCTCCGCGACCTGCACGAGGCCCGGGAACTGCGCGACCGCGTCCAGCCCAGACGCGCCCGTGCGGCCCGTATGCGCCAGCAGATGCGCATGCGCACCTTCCGCTGGTGACGGCCCCGGCGCGGTCCCGGATCCGGCCTCCGACCAGGCCGCGGGCGCCCCGCCGCGCGCCGCCGGACCGGGCCCCCGGAGCCCCCGTACAACACGCGCGGCCAGCGCCACGGCGCGGAAGACCTCTCGCAAAGCCTTCGTTTCTGCCACGATGCCGATTGGGCGGGGTACGAAACGGTGAGCAGGACGGCCGTTCCACTCCCCCTCCACCTCCGGCCGGGGGGACCTCCAACCGGCACGCCTATGACCAGTGGGAGAGTCACGGTGTATTTCGCCGCACTGCTCGCGCGCACCGAAGACGGGTGGGAAGCGAGCGACATGGAACTCGACAACGTCGAGTCCCTGAGTGATCTGATCGATCTCGCCCGTTCCGCCGCTGTCGACGACGACACGGTGGTTGCCCTCATCGAACAGGAGGACGCCTGGTTCGGGGTCGTCCGCGTGGACGGCGAGGAAGACCCGCGCTACTACGTGTCCAACGCCTCCACCGCCTCCCGCAGCTCCTACGGCTCGATGCTGACCGACGAGCTGCTCGGCAAGGACGAGGAGGACGTCGAACTCGACGAACTCGACCTCGACGGCACCGAAGACGGCGAGGACGAAGCCATCGCCTCGTACGCGGACGAAGACACCGAGGAGGAAGAAGACGAAGACGCGGACGACGAACCCCGCGCCGGGGCCGAACCGGTGCCCTCCGGCCCGCTCGGCGACCCCCGGCTGCTCGACGACCTCGGGGTGAGCCACCGGCAACTCATGACGCTGGAGGGGGACGCCCTCTCGGAGATCGCCGATTCGCTCGGCGCCACCGAGGTGCTGGAGGCCGTCCGCTAGTGATCACCGCGCACGCACCCGATCCCGTACGGGACCAGTGGCGGGACTCCATGCGCCTGGCGCTCGAGGAGGCCGCACGGGCGGTGCCGGCCGGCGACGTGCCGGTCGGCGCCGTCGTGCTCGGCCCGGACGGGGATCTCCTCTCCACCGGGTACAACGAGCGCGAGGCGACCGGCGACCCGACGGCGCACGCCGAGGTCCTGGCGCTGCGCCGGGCGGCCGCCGCGCTCGGGGAATGGCGGCTCCCGGGGTGCACCCTCGTGGTGACCCTGGAGCCGTGCGTGATGTGCGCGGGCGCGCTCGTGCAGGCGCGGGTGGCCCGGGTCGTCTACGGGGCCGCCGACGAGAAGGCGGGCGCGGCCGGGTCCCTGTGGGACCTCGTGCGGGACCGCCGGCTCAACCACCGGCCCGAAGTGGTCGGGGGCGTCCTCGCGGGGGAGTGCGCCCGGCAGCTCAAGGACTTCTTCCGCGATCTCTGACCCCGGGCGCGACACGGGCGGGGCCGCGGGGATCCTCGTCCGAGGGTATGGATTTCAGAGCACGGCCCACCTTGGGCTAAGCTCTCTCTCGGTAGCGTGTCCGAGCGGCCGAAGGAGCACGCCTCGAAAGCGTGTGATGGTGCAAGCTATCCGTGGGTTCAAATCCCACCGCTACCGCTCTTGAACCGCCCCTGACCCGTTCCGACGGGTCAGGGGCGGTTTTGCTGTCCCGGCCGGTGAAGGCGTCGAGGTGACTCAACCGCCGAACACGAGGGGGACGCAGGCCGCCGCGACGGCCCGCGACAGTTCCCCGGCGACCACGGCCACGGCCGGCGAGCACCGGGCCCGCGGCGCCGGCGCGCAGCCCATCGCCGGCCCCAGCCGGGCCGCGCCGAGCATGGTGGCCAGCACCCGCGCCGCGGCGCCCTCCGGAGCGCGCTGCGGGTCCTCGGCCGCGGCGGCCGCACGGACCAGGGCCGCCAGCCGGGCCGCCTCGCGCGCGTCGCTCGGCAGGTGGCCGACCACCGGGAAGAGGCCGAACCGGCTGCTGCGCACCCGCGTCATCCGGCCGGCCTCCAGCAACTGGGCGCGTACCGCGCTCAGCGCCCCGTCCGCCCCGCGTTCCAGCCAGGCCCGTGCGCCGAGCGCCCGGTCGGCGAGCACCATCCGCTCGAGCAGCGCGTCCCCGACCGGGTCGGCCGCGGCCGCGTAGTCCCGTACGAGCACCTCGTCCGGCCGCACCTCGACCCGGCCGGTCCGCTCCAGGTCCAGCAGTACGGCGGCGGCCAGCGCGTATCCGAGCTCGCGGTGCCGGCGCCGGACGACCACCTGGTCGAGGGAGCCGGCCACGGCGAGCAGCAGCGTCTCGTGCAGGGGCGGACCTCCGCCGGACGGGCGCCGCAAGGTCAGCTGCCCTGCTCGAGGGGGAAGCCCTGCCTCTTCCAGTACTCGATGCCGCCCAGCATCTCCTTCACGCGCAGGCCGTGGGCGGCGAGCTTGGCCGCGCCCTTGGTCCCGGCGTTGCAGCCGGGTCCCCAGCCGTACGTGACGTAGACCTGCCCGGGATCGAGGGCCGCCACGTCCTCGGGGGTCATGTCGTGGTGCGAGAGGTTGCGGGCGCCGGCGACGTGCTCGGCGCGGTAGGACTCGGGCTTGCGGACGTCGAGGACGACGAAGCCGCCGTGGCCCGCCCGCAGGTCGTGGTGGACGTCGTAGGCGTCCGTCTCGCAGCGCAGCTTGGTGCGGTAGAAGTACTCCACGGCCTCGGCCGGGTCGGCCGCGGGGACGCCGAGCACCTTGTGGTCCTCGTCGGACAGCTCGGCGAACAGACCGGTCTTCGTTTCTTCGTGGCTCATGAGGTCACGACACCTTTCCCATGACGGAGTTGAGTGAAGCAGTGGGCGCCGGGGCGGCGGTGGACTCCGGGAGCCAGAGGTCCTCCGGCGAGAGGGCGGACACGTCGTACTTGCCGAGCGCGCTGATCAGCAGCTGCAGTTCGAGGCGGAGCGCCTCGACCAGGCGCACCAGGCCCTCCTGCGGGTCCTCGGCGACCGCCAGCAGTGCGGCGCGGCCGAGCCCGACCGCTTCCGCCCCCAGCGCGAGGCACTTCAGGGCGCGCCCGCCCTCCCACATCCGCCCGGAGGCCAGCAGCCCGCGCTGCGCACCGCCCGCCGCGCGGATCCGGGCCAGGCATTCGCCGAGCCCCAGTCCGACCTGTGAGAGGAAGACGCGCGGCGCCCAGCCGGTGCCGCCCTCGGCGCCGTCGACGCTCACCGCGTCGGCGCCGGCCCGCAGGGCCACGTCGACGGCCCGGGCGATGTCGCGGCCCGGGGGCAGCTTCACCCAGACGCGGCAGCGCGGGTAGTTGTTGCGCATCAGCCGGATCTGCTGGGTGAGGATCTCCTCGGTGAAGGTCCCCGGGGTGGCGCAGCGCACGACCTGGTCGCTGTCGGAGCCGTAGGTGTCGGTGATCTGGAAGCGGTCGGACAGCGATCCGGCGGCCGCCCGGTCCACGAGGGTGATCCCGCCCAGGCCGGGCTTGGCGCCCTGTCCCACCTTCAGCTCGAAGGCCAGCCGGCCCGATTCGAGGAGCGGGGCCACCGTCGGGTCGCTGTAGACCATGTTCCAGACCTCGGCGTCCGCGTCCTGCGTGGACTGCTGGACGACGATTCCCCCCGAGGTGCCGCCCGCCTCCAGGTATCCGGAGATGCGGGCCAGCAGGGAGCCGGGGCGGCTCTCGCCGCCGCGGCCGTAGCCGTTGACCGGGACGACGTTCTCGCCGATCACCATAGGGATGCCGAGCCGGCCGGCCTGCCGGCCGAGGTCCTCGCCCAGGGTGGACGAGGCGACCTGGGTGGAGCCGAAGGCGGAGACGTACAGCGGCACGGGGGAGAAGAAGCCGCCGATCGAGGTGGCCAGGACGACATCGCTGGGCAGCGGTTCCTCGCCCAGGTCGAAGAGCTTCTCCAGGCGCTGCGGGACGAACACGGGCGGCACGATCCGCATCCGGTCGAGCGGGTCGCCGCCGGCGGGGCCGCCGGGCTCCGCGCCGAGCAGTGCCCGTCCGTACGAGCCCGGTTCGGGGAAGACGGCCGCCGCGCCGCGGCGCGCCCTGTCGCGTATCGCCTCTTCCTCGTATCCCGGGGCGCCCAGGGGGTGCGCGGTCATGCCGAGACCACCCCGGGGATCTTCGGGAAGGAGCAGGCCTGCCACACGGCGTCGAGGCCGGCCACGCAGCGGGTGAGCCGCTCCAGGCCGATGCCGAAGCCGGCGCTGGCGGGCAGGCCCTCGCGGGCGATGTCCAGGTACCAGCGGTACTTGGCCGGGTTCTCGCCGGTCTCGCGCATCCGGGTGATCAGCCGCGTGTACTCGTACTCGCGCTCGCTGCCGCTGATGACCTCGCCGAACCCGCCCGGCAGGATCAGGTCGAAGTTGTGCAGGACACCGGGGTCGGTGGTGCTCTCGCGGTCGTAGAAGCCGCGGGAGCCCTTGGGGTAGTCGACGACGAAGAAGGCGCCCAGGCTCTTGCGGGAGAGGAGCTCCTCGCCCTCCCAGTCGAGCTCCGCGTCGGTGCTCTGGCCGTGGCCCAGGACGTGCAGCCGCTCGACGGCCTCCCGGTGCGTGATCCGGCCGAAGTCCGTCTCCGCGATCGCCCTGAGGGCGTCGACGTCCCGTCCCAGTACGGCCAGTTCCTCGCCCATGTCGGCGATGCAGGCGGCGACGACGTGGCGCACGAGCCGCTCGGCGAGCGCCGTCACGTCGTCGCGGGTGGCTCCGGCGACCTCCACGTCGATCTGGTGGAACTCGGCGAGGTGGCGGTGGGTGGTGGCCGTCTCCAGCGGCTCCATGCGGACGTTGGGGGCCACGTTGAAGATCTTGTCGAAGGCCAGCAGCGAGGCCTGCTTGTAGAGGATGCCGCTGGTCATGAGCTTGTAGGTGTGCCCGTAGAAGTCGATGTCCACCTGCTTGGCGCCACGGCCGCCCGGGTCGGTCACCGCGCCGATGGTCGGCGGCAGCAGCTCCATGAAGCCCTCGGCGCCCAGCAGTTCGCGGGCGGCGGCCAGGATCCGCTGCTGGATGCGCAGGGTGGCCCGGGTGGCGGGCGAGCGCAGGTGCTGCAGCGGCGCCGGCGGGACGAAGGCGTCCTGGACGGCGTCCGGCAGTGCCTGGACGGGCGAGACGGGTGCGATGGTCATGGCTGCTTCCCCAAAAGGTCGGAGGGCGTCGAAAAAGAGCGTGAAAGGTGTGTACGAAGAGCGGGCCGCGGCGCGGGTCAGCCGTACAGCCAGTCGTGGAGCATGCGGTGCCCGAGCGAGTCGGCCGGTCCCAGGGAGTGCCCGTCCGCGAGGCGGGCGCGGAGTTCGTCCCGGGTGAACCAGCGGGCGTCGAGCAGTTCGCGCCGGTCGACGCGGATCACTTCGGAGGTGGCGCGGGCCCGGAAGCCCACCATCAGGCCGGCCGGGAAGGGCCAGCCCTGGGAGCCCTCGTACGAGAGCGGCACGACCGGTAGGCCGGCCTCCTCGAAGATCTCGCGCTCCACGGCTCCCTCCAGGCTCTCGCCGATCTCGGCGAAACCAGCCAGCAGGGAAAAGGAGTTCTCGGGTGCGCCGCGATGGCGGGCGAGCAGGCAGCGGGCCGGGTCGCCCGGTGCCTGGACGAGAACGATCACTGCGGGTTCGATGCGGGGGAAGTGCTGCACACCGCAGTCGGCGGAGCCGCAGAGACGGACGTGTCCGCCGTGCGCGCTCGCCGTGGCGGAGCCGCACACCCCGCAGTAGCGCTGGCGCCGGTGCCAGTGGAGCAGGCCCCTGGCGCAGGCGAGCAGTGCGGCGTCGGCGGCGGTCAGCCCGGCGAACAGGTCGCGGACGTCGGCCGTGGCGGCCGCGCCGGCGAGTCCGAGCGCCTCCTGCTCGCCGAGGTCCGACAGGTCGGCGGCGAACACCCCGCGGGGTCGGGCTTCCGGCCCGCCGGGGCCGTTCCCGTCCCCGGGCCGTCCGTCGGTACCGAGCAGCACGAGCTGTCCGGCGGCCGCCACGGTGGCGGCGGCCGCCGCTCCGCGCAGCCTGAGGGGAGCGCCGGTGGCGGCGTCGAGCAGGCAGCGGCCGTTCCACAGAGGAACGAAGTCCGCGTCCGGGGACGCCATCGTGGCGGCCACCCAGGCCGGGTCCTCGCGGTGCCCGCCCGCCCGGTCCAGGGCTACCCGTACATAGGCCGGAGCCGCCTCTCGGGACGCAAGGGATTCCATGGACGCGTTCGCTCCAGCCTTCGGGGTCGCTTCGGTCGAAGGGGGCCGGACCGTGGCCGCCTGATCCGAGACTGGCCCCGCGCCGGGCCCTCCCGCAAGAACGGCCGCACCTCGTGATCACGCCAGTCACAAGAACGACAGCGCGGCCGGGACGGACGCCCGGGCGCCCGGGGCGCGGGGTGGGCCCGGCGTGGGGGCGTCCTTCTTACGCCAGACGCAATCACGAAGTCCTCCCGCCCTTGTAGCCACGATTCCCGCACGTCAGGCTCGGTGTGGCAGAAGCGGTGCACCACGCCGAGCGCGATCAGGGCGTCTTCCGGATGCGGAATCGATGCCCCTCTGTACGCGCGGCCCGGATGGAACCGGACGGAACCGCTGCCCCATCGAGTACACCTAACGAGGGAAACCAGTGACTCTTCATCACACGGAAGTCGCCTCTTCCGTACCGGCCGCCGACGAGGTGGACGGAATCCTCCGCGAACACCTCGCCGAGATATTCGCCGGCGACGCGGCGAACGCGGTCAGGGAGCAGTTCAAGAACGAGCACATCGTCCCGCTGCGCGGCTTCTGCCCGCCGGAGCTCCTCGCGGCCCTGCAGGCCGAGGCCGGCGGGATCATGGACGAGCACGGCGTGGACCGCAAGTTCACCTTCGAGATCACCGACAACTCGCCGCGTCAGATGACCACCGTGGGACAGCCGGTCATCAAGGAGCACGGCCCGCTCATCGACGCCCTGTACTTCTCCCCGGCGGTCAAGGACCTGCTGTCGGACGTGGTCGGCGAGGAGGTGCACACCTGCCCGTACGAGGGCGAGCACTACGTGATCAGCCGCCTCGGCAAGTCCGGTGACACCCACGGCTGGCACTGGGACGACTACACCTACGGCTTCATCCTCGTGCTGCACGCCCCGGACTACCGCGACGGCGGCTTCGTCCAGGCCGTCCCGCACACCTCGTGGGACAAGAAGAACCCCGACGTGCACGGCGCGCTGCTGAAGAGCCAGGTGCGCTCGTACGCCCTGGAAGCCGGTGACGCGTACATCGTCAAGACCGACACGACGATGCACCGCGTGTACCCGATCCGCGGCGAGAGCACCCGCACGATCGTCAACATGACGTGGGCCAACACCGCCGACCTGGGCCGCAACATCACCCACGAGACCAACGACGTCCTCTTCGGCGGCACCGGCGGCTCGACCGAGGCCAGCGAAACGGCTGTCGGCGTCTGATGGGCGCGCCACAGATCGAAGAGAACGGCCTCCGGGAGATCAGTCCGCGCGAGACGATGCGCGGCCTGCCCGGCTTCGTCCAGCCGTACCTGACCTGGATCACCGGCGTTCCGCTCGAGGGCGGCAAGCAGCTGATCCCCTGGAGCCCCGCGAAGGCCGGACTGCTCGGCCTCGGACAGATGGCCGCCGGCATCTCGGTCGGTGCCTGGGCCCTGCACCCGTTCACCGCCTGGTCGGTGCCGGTGCTCATCCTCTGCTGGCTGGTGACCAGCGGCGGCATGCGCCGCCTGGACGTCGTCGTGATCCACCAGACGCTGCACCGGATGTTCACCAAGTCGGCGCGCGGCAACCGGATCGTGGGCGAGCTCATCAGCACCTTCTTCTGGCGGTCGCCGTACGACGACAACCGCAAGGAGCACCTCGCCCACCACGCCTTCCCCTGTTCCCTCAAGGACGGCGACACGCACTACCTGCTGTCGACCGGTATGCGCCCCGGCATGACCCGCACGGAGTTCCGCAAGTACATCTGGGGGGCACTGTTCTCGCCCGCCCACCACTCGCGGTTCTTCTTCGGCCGGCTGAAGTCCAACTTCATCGGGGTCAAACCCCGGTACCGGCTGGTCATGTCGCTGGTCTACCTCGCCGCCACCGCCGCCTTCATCGCCCTCACCGGCTGGTGGATGGAGTGGCTGGTGCTGTGGCTGGTGCCGGTCTCGGTGTTCTTCCAGTCCTGCACGTACCTCTACACCATGACCGAGCACCGCTGGTGGCTGTTCGGCAACCACGAGCGGCTCCCCCGCGACCAGCGTGACCTGCTCACCTTCGGCCGCTTCTGCGGAGAGGCGGTGCCCGACGCGTCGGTGACCGGCCTGCGCAGGGCCGGGGCCTGGACCCGCTGGACCTTCCGGATGCTCGTCGTCCACTCCTCCTACCGGATGTTCGTGCTCGTCGGCGACACCGTCCAGCACGACCTGCACCACGTGATGCCGGCCTGCGACTGGGCCAACTCGCCCTGGATCAGGGCCGACGACGTCGGCAACCGGCCGGAGCGCTACACCGAGGTCTGGGGGTCGCTCGCCGACCACCTCCGCGCCGCGGGCCAGGTGGACAACGTCCTGACGGGCCTGCCCGAGGGCGTCGTCCCGACCGAGTGGAGCGAGTCGGCCACCCAGCTCGCCTCCGCTTCTGCCTCCTCCGCGCCTTCGGGCGCCGAATCACCGGGACAGTAACCATGAACCGTCGTGTACTTGTGGTGGACGGGACCGGTCGCGGTCATGCGATCTGCGATCTGTTCGTACGCACCGACCCGACCGTAACGGTCTATTACGGACCCGGCTGCGCGGCGTCCGACGAGCCGCGCATCGTCTCCGTGCCGCAGATCCGGCTGGACGATCCTGCGACCGCGCTGGACTTCCTCGCCGCGAACCCGGTGGAGTTCGTCTTCGTCTCCAACATCGACGCGCTCTCCATCGGCTACGCGGACGACCTCCGCGCCCACGGCCACCAGGTGATCGGCCCGTCGAGGGCGGCGGCCCGGCTGGAGACCAGCAAGGAGCAGGGCAAGGTCTTCTGCGTCGAACACGGGCTGCCCACCGCGCAGTACGCGGCGTTCAACGACCCCGACGCCGCGAGGAAGTACGTGCACGAAGTGCCGTACTCCTGCGTCGTCAAGACCGACGGCCTGACCCCTGACGGGGACGGCGCCATCGTCTGCACCACCCCGGCCGAAGCGGAGCGGGCCGTCTCCCGCTTCGCCGACGCCCAGGGCGAGGACTTCCACGTCGTGATCGAGGAGCGCCTCTACGGCCGGGAGATATCGGTGTTCGCGCTGCTCGACGGCGAGGACTACCTGATGTTCCCGACCGCGCTGGACTTCAAGCGGACGCTGGAAGGCGACGCCGGAGGCAACTGCGACGGCATGGGATCCCTCGCACCGCACCCGGACGTCTCGCCGGAGCTGGTCGAGGAGGTCCGGCGGGTCCTCCTCGACCCGCTGATGGCGGGACTGCGCGCGGAACAGCTCGACTACAGCGGCTTCGTGTACGTGGGCGCCATGCTCACGGCCGGCGGCCTGCGCGTCATCGAGATCAACGCACGCTTCGGCGACTCCGAGGCCGAGGCGGTCCTGCCCGCCGTACGCAGCAACTTCACCGAGCTCTGCGACGCCGTGCTGGCCCGGACCGTCGGGCGCCGGCAACTGGTGACCGACGACCTGGTGCGCTGCACCGTCGCCCTCACCCAGGGCAGCCTGGACCCGCTGGACGCGGACGCGGCGCCGGGCTGGCCGTTCGGCCGGTTCGAGACGGGTCAGCCGATCAGCGGTCTCGCCGAGGTCGACCAGGACCTGGCCCGGGTGTTCTACGCGAACGTCGCGCAGGACCCGCAGGGCCGGCCCGTCAGCAACGGCGGCCGGGTCCTGCACGTCGTCGGCGCCGGCGCCACCCTCGACGAGGCCCGCGCCCGCTCCTACGCACAGATCGCCAGGATCTCCTTCCCCGGGATGCGCTACCGCGCGGACATCGGGGTACTGCGGCAGCCCCTCACCGGCTGGACCCCGCAGGCACTGGCAGAGGCCGCGACACCGGCCGTAGCCGCACTTCCCTAACCCGCCCCGTCCCTGAGACCCAGGAAGGCACCGCAATGACCACAGCCGCCAGCACGACGGTCTTCGAGGAAATCGAGTCCGCCGTCCGTACCTACTCGCGGTCTTTCCCGGCCGTGTTCTCCACCGCGAAGAACGACACCCTCTACACCGCGGACGGGTCCCGCTACCTGGACTTCCTTTCCGGGGCGGGCTCCCTCAACTACGGGCACAACCCCGAGCCGGTGAAGGACGCGGTCCTCGGCTACCTCGAGCGCGACGGCCTGATGCACGGCCTCGACTTCTCGACCTCCGCCAAGGCCGAGTTCCTGACCGCGTTCCGCGATCTCGTCCTCAAACCCAGAGGCCTGTCCTACCGGGTCCAGTTCACCAGCCCGTCGGGCACCAACGCCGTCGAGGCGGCGCTGAAACTGGCCCGCCTGGTGACGGGACGCACCAACGTCGTGGCCTTCAGCGGCGGCTTCCACGGCGTCAGCACGGGATCCCTCGCGGCGACCGGCTCCGGCTACTACCGCCAGGGCCTGGAGAGCACCCTTCCGCAGACCACCCACATCCCGTACCCCGACTCCCCGCTCGGCAAGTTCGACAGCATCGACCTGCTCAAGATGCTCCTCGAGGACCCCAGCTCGGGCGTGGAGCTCCCGGCGGCCGTGCTCCTGGAGACGGTCCAGGGCGAGGGCGGTGTCTACCTGGCGCCCATCCCGTTCCTGCAGGACCTGCGCGAGGTCTGCGACCAGTACGGGATCCTCCTGATCGTCGACGACATCCAGGCCGGCTGCGGCCGGACCGGCTCCTTCTTCTCCTTCGAGCGGGCCGGCATCGTCCCCGACCTGGTCACCCTGTCGAAGTCCATCGGCGGCTACGGCCTGCCCATGGCCCTCCTGCTGATCAAGCCCGAGCTGGACATCTGGCGGCCCGGTCAGCACAACGGCACCTTCCGCGGCAACCAGCTCGCCTTCGTCGCCGCCACGGCGGCCCTGCGCCACTACTGGTCCGACGGTGCCTTCGCCGAGCAGGTCGTCAAGAAGGGCGCCCTGGTCCAGGAGTGCCTGGAACGCCGGGTCGAGGGCCGCTTCGGCGCCGAGGTGCGCGGCCTCGGCCTCATGTACGGCATCGACCTGAGCCCCGTACCGGGACTCGAGGCGTCCAAGGTCTCGCGGCTCTGCTTCGAGCGGGGCCTGATCGTCGAGACCTGCGGTCGCGACGGCGAGGTCCTGAAGCTGCTGCCGCCGCTCACCATCAGTCAGGTCACCCTCTCCACGGGGCTCGACATCATCATCTCCGCCATCACCGATCTGGCGACCGACGCAGAATGCGGGTCCACCACCTCATGAAGACCGCCGTCATCATTTCCACCCGGGGCTTCGGCGTCTTCCGCCGCGACCTCCTCGTCGACCCCTCCGAGGTCCGCCTGATCGGGATCTTCGCCGACCGCGACGTCGAGAACCTGGCCGCCGAGCAGCGCGAGTGGTTCGACCGGATCCACGTCGTGCGCTGCGGGCAGGACGACCCCACCCCCATGCTGTACTCGCTGGTCGACCTCGACGAGGCCCGGGACGCCGTGGGCGCCCTGGTCGCCGAGAACGGCACCGAGGACCTGAGCGTGCACTGCTACGACGAGCAGAACATGCTGGTCGCCGCCGAGATCCGCACGCACTTCGGGATCCGCGGCCCGCAGCTCGAGGACATCCTGCCGTTCCGCGACAAGATCCTGATGAAGGACCTGCTGCGCAAGGCCGGCGTGCGGGTGCCGAGGTTCGGCCACTACTCCGCCCAGCGGTTCGCCGAGGACGCCGAGGGCTACTTCCACGCGATCGCCGACGAGGTCGGCGTCCCCTTCATCATCAAGCCGACCGACGCGGCCGCCGCCGAGGGCGTCTACAAGATCTCCGACCTCCCCGGATTCCTGGCACTGGAGGGCGACTTCGGCCGGAACTACGAGTACGAGGAGTTCGTCGAAGGGACGATGTACAGCGTCAACATCGTCTCCCGCTCCGGCGCGACCGTGTTCGGCGGTGTCACCGAGTACCTGGTGAACTCCCTCGACGTCCCGGGCGGCAAGGTCAACGCCGACATCAACCTGATCGACTCCGACCCGCGGGTGGCCCGCATGGTCGCCTTCGCCGACCTGGCCCTCGACGCCCTGGGCCGGCCCGACGGCGGCTCGCACCTGGAGCTGTTCCTGACCGAGGACGACGAGATGGTCTTCCTCGAGGTCGCCGCCCGCTTCAAGGGCATGGCGGGACTCGCCGCGATGCAGCGCAACTACGGCGTCGCCTTCGTCAACCTGGCCTTCGAGATCGAGTCCGGGGTGCGGAGCCGCCCGTACGACGGCGAGCAGATCTACTGCTACGACGGCGTGGTGCCCAAGACGCACGGGACGGTCGCCGAGCTCATCGAGCCGGTGCTGGAGAGCGACGTCGAGATGACGTGGAAGGTCTCCGTGGGCGACCGCATCGAGAAGAGCAACTCGCTGCTGGCCAACGGCGGCACCTTCCTCGTCTCCAACAAGGACTACGAGGCGGCGTACCGCGACTTCCGGCGGCTGGCCGACTACCGGCCGATCCGCTACGCGCAGGCCGGCTGACTCTCCCTCTCTTCCTGGCAAGGACCACTTCTCATGACGCAAGCTTTCGTTCTGCTCGAACTCCTCAACCACATGGTGCTGGTGGCCAAGGAGGCCAAGGCCCGCGGCCACCGGATCGTCGCCCTCAACCACGACCCCCTGCGCGACTCCGGCCCCTTCGCGGTGCCCGAGGGGCTGATCGACGAGCTGATCAGCATCGATTCCTGGTCCGACGGAGACCTGATCACCAAGATCGTCACCGATGTGCACGAGCGCTACGAAGTCGTCGGCACCTACGCCGCCTTCGAGGCGGTCCTGCCGTACGAGGCCGCGCTGCGCGAGCTCGCGGGCCTGCCCAACAACGGCGAGCGCAACGTCGTGGAGGTGCTCGACAAGGCCGCCGTGCGCAGCAAGCTGCGCGGTGCGGGCCTCTCCGGCCTGGGCTCGGCCACCCTGACCGAGGCGCTGACGTGGACCGAGTGGCCCTTCCGGGCCGGGGCCGTCCTCAAGCCGTCGAACGGGACGGGCAGTTCCCTGTGCTTCCGGGTCTCCTCCCTCGCCGAGCTGCGCGCGGCCGCGGAGCAGACCCGGTCCGTCACGGTCGTGAACCCGCTGATGAAGGACTACATCCACCAGCACGGCGAGTTCGTCCTGGAGGAGGAGGCCGCCGGCGAGCTGCTGTCGGTGGAGTCCCTCGTCGACCGCGGCGAGGTGCACGTCCTCGGCCTGACCGGCCGCTACGTCCTGGCCTCCGACCCGGTCGTGGAGATGGGCCTGCAGTTCCCGTACCACCACCCGCGCAGCGCGGAGATCATCGCGAAGGCCAAGGCCATCCACCACGCCATGGGCGTCGTGCACGGTCCCACGCAGATCGAGTTCATGGTGCCGGAGGAGGGCGACGTCGAGCTGATCGACTTCAACGTCCGCAGCGCCGGAACCGCTTCCGTCGTCACCATCGGCGAGGCCTTCGGTACCCGGCACGAGGTCGCCCTGACCGATCTGGCCTGCGGGATCAGCCCGGACGTGTCGTTCCTGGAGCGCCCGACCCGGTTCTCCACCGAGATGCTGCTGCTGCCGCCGCCCGGCGCCACCGTCATGACCGAGGTGACCTTCCCCGAGTCGGCGATCTGCTGCCGCCTCACCAAGACGCCCGGAGCCGCCCTGTCCGGCCGGGCGGACCAGCTCGACGCCGTGGCCATGTTCGTCGTCACCGCCGACACCGCGGCCCAGGTGCACACCGCCGCCGTCGAGGCCCGTCACGCCACCGTCTTCGACGGCGCGCCCCTGGGCGACAACCCCAACAACCGCCTCTCGAGCTCCCCGCTCATCGGGCAAGACCTGACCCGGCGGTACTGACCGTGCCGGGCACCGAGGAGGCGAAGGAGAATCCCATGGCCGGATCCGCCGTTCACGACCCCACCATCCTGATCGTCGGCGGCCGTCCGGAGGCGCTGAGGAAAGCCGGCGCCCTCGGCCTCAGGACCGTGTTCGTGCAGCACAAGGACCGGCTGCTGCCCGGCCAGGTCGAGGCCGCCGACGTCACCCTGCTCATCGACTACACCGACTGGGAGACCGCGGCGCCGCTCATCCGCGCCGCCCACGAGGTGTACGGGTTCACCTGGGCGATGTCCCTGGCCGAGCCGGCCCTGGAGACCGTCGGGCGGATCAACGACCTGCTGGGCCTGGAGGGCACCCCGCACGCGGTGGTCCGCCGGTTCCGCGACAAGCTGGAGATGCGCGGCGTCCTGGCCGGGGCCGGGCTGGCCGACGTGGCCGCCGAACTCGTCGACGGCCCCGAGGCCCTCACCGCGTTCGGCGAGGCGCACGGCTACCCGCTGATCCTCAAGCCGGTGGACGGCCTGGGCAGCCGGGGCGTGACCAGGATCGACGGACCGCAGGAGGTGTCCGGGGCCTGGGAGAGGGCCGCGAGCCTGCGCGGGCGCACCGACCTGGAGCTGTCGCAGTTCCATCCCGTGGACCGCTTCCTCGTGGAGCAGTACATCGACGGCCCCGAGTACAGCGTCGAAGCGGTCTCGTCGAAGGGCGCGCACGCGGTGGTGGCCATCACCGAGAAGATCACCGACGGCGCCGTCGAGCGGGGCCACGCCCAGCCGGCCCGGCTCACCGCCGGGCAGGAGAGCGAACTCGTGGCGTACGTGGGCGAGTTCCTGACCGTCATGGGACTGCGGGACGGGCTGTCGCACACCGAGGTGCGCCTGTCGTCCGCCGGGCCGCGCGTCATCGAGTCGCACGACCGGGTCGGCGGCGGCCGGATCATGGACCTCACCCGGCACGTGCACGGGGTCGACCTCGAGGAGTACGCGGTGGCCGGGCCGTTCGGCCTGCTGCCGCCGCTGCCCGCGGCCCCGGCTCCCCGGGCCGGCGCCGCGGCCGCCACCCGGTTCCTGACCGCGGAGCCGGGCGAGGTGGTCGAGGTGCAGGGTCTGGACGAGGTCCGTGCCCATCCCGGCCTGCTCGACGTGGACCCCGGCGTGTCGCCCGGTGACCTGGTCAGGCCCGTGACGGAGAACTTCGACCGCATCGGCCAGCTCGTGGCGCGGGCGGACACGACCGACGCCGCGGTGGAGCTGTGCGAGGCGCTGGTCGGCAAGATCACCGTGCGGACCCGCCCCACCACGACCGACTGATCCGGCGCAGCCGGGCCCGGACCGGGCCCGGCTACCGCCACGTCCCGACACGTAACGCCACGTCCCGCCGCTCCGGCCGCCCCCGCGGCCCACGCGGCCCCGCGGCTCCCGGGCGTCCGCCGCGCCCTCCACCCCCCGCCCCCTGGCTCGCCCCGCCCTCTCGACGACGCTGTGAAGGAACCCCCCATGACGAACACGACCGCGAATCCTCCCGGGCCGACACCGCCCCCTCAGGGTGAGAGCCTGATGTCCCGGCTGGGGCTTCCCCAGATGACGGGCCAGGGCAACCTCGTCGGCGCGCACGCCATCGACAGCGTGGGCAGCGGCCTGGTCCTGGCCTTCATCGTGGTCTATTTCTCGCAGACCACGACGCTGTCGCTGCCGGCCATCGGCGCCGCGCTCACCCTGGCGCGGTTCCTCGCCTTCCCCACCGCGATCGTGGTCGGCCCGCTGATCGACCGCTTCGGCGCGCGCACGGTGGCCGCCTGCGGCAACGTCGTCTCGGCCGTGGGCTTCGGCGGGTTCCTCCTCGCCGACGAGGTGTGGAAAATCGTGGTCGTGGCACTGCTGACCCAGGCGGGCCAGGCCGCGTACTGGACGAGCAGCAGCGGCCTGGTGGTTCTGGCCGCGAAGGACGGCGAGCGGCCCCGCTGGTTCGGCTTCGTCCGCGCCCTGCGCAACATGGGCCTGGGGCTCGGCGGCGCCATCGCCGCCTTCGCCGTGGGCGTCGGCGGCCGGGCCGGCCTGGACGGGGTCGTCATCGCCAACACCCTCAGCTTCGTCCTCGGCGCCGCCCTCCTCCTCACCTGGCGGCCCGACGCGGAAGCCGCGGCGAGGGCGGCGGCCGCCTCCGCGAAGACCACGGACGAACCGCCCGCGAAGGTCTCGTACGCCACCGTGCTGCGCGACCGTCCGTACATGACGATGGTCTCGCTCAACCTGCTGTGCGTCTTCGGCGCGATGCTCAACAGCGTGCTGCTGGCCGTCTACATCATCGAGGGGCTGCACCGCGGCGCGTGGCTGGCGGGCACCCTGCTCGTCCTCAACACCATTCAGGTGGCCGTGACCCAGACGGTCGTCAGCAGGCAGCTGGAGCGCTTCCGCCAGACCCGCCTGATCGCGTTCGCCTGCGGACTCAACATCCTCGCCTTCGGGATCTTCGGCGCGCTCAGCATGTCCCCGAGCTGGCTCGTGGTCGCCGGGCTGTACGTGGCGATGTTCATCTACACCCTCGCCGAGATCGTCCAGGCCCCGCCGATGGACGACCTCAGCGTCTCGCTGGCTCCGCAGCACGCACGCGGCCGCTACCTGGCGGTCTTCCAGCTCTCCTGGACGGTCGGCCAGACCCTGGCTCCCGGACTGCTCACCCTGCTGCTCTCCAAGGGAGCGGTCTGGCCCTGGGTCTTCCTCGTCTGCGCGAGCACGATCGGGATCCCGCTGGTCCTGCGGCTGGAGCGGATGATCGCCGCCCGCGACGCGCAGGCGGCGCAGCCGCAGAACGGGCCGGTCGCGGCCACCGCCTGACCCGCCCCCGTCCCCTGCGCCCCGCACGCCCCGGGAGCCCCGCTCCGGCCGCCGGCCGGTACGGGGCTCCCGGCGCGACCCCGCGGTCGGGCGGGGACCTATCCGATGACGAGGTTCTTCTCGCGGATGAGGTAGCCCAGCTGGAGCCGGCTCTCCGCGCCCACCCGGGCCATGATGTCCGAGACGTGGCGCTGGCAGGTGCGCACCGAGATGCCGAGCGTGCGCGCCACGGCCCTGTCGTCGGCGCCCTCGATGAGCAGGCTCATGATCGCCTGCTTGGTCTGGTCGGTGAGGTCCTGGACCACGGGCCGGTCGCGGCCCTGGTCGATCGGCTCGCCGCGGACCCACAGCAGTTCGAAGACCTGGACCATGAAGGTGCAGATGCCCGCGTCGCGGATGAGGACGGCCCCGCCGCTGGTGTCGCCGAGCGGGATGACGGCCGTCTCGCGGTCGAACACCAACAGGCGCGTGAGGCCGCCCGTGATCGTGCGGATCTGGGCGCCGTGGGAGGTCAGCAGCGCCGCGTGCTGACTGGTGTCCGCGTCGAAGCGGGCCGAGTACTGGTAGAGCGTCCTGAGCTTGATGCCCCGGCCGAGCAGGTCCAGGTCGCGGCCGGCGGACTCCGTGAGCTCGTCCTTGGGGCGGGGCCCTCCCGGCTGCGCGGCCAGTACCTCTTCTTTACAGGTGACGGCCAGCTGGGTGAGCGTTTCCCGGATCGTGGAAACCGAGGTGATCCACTCCAGCGCGGGGGCCTTCCCGGCGCCCGCGTGCGCGTACACGGAGGACAGCGACTGGATCTGATCACGCAGCAGCGACAGCCGCCGGCGTTCCTCGAGCAGCCGCGACTCGTGCGCGTTGAGCGTGCTGATGGAGGTTTCGGACGGGGAGACGGCGGTGACCAGTTCGGTCCCGATCCGGCGCAGCAGGCCGAGCTCGAGCAGCGTGTCCAGGGCCTCGGCGGCCTCGTCCGGGCTGCATTCGGCGGCGAGCGCGGCATTGCCGACGTTCAGTACGGTCCGGTGCGCGATCCACCGGTACAGCTCCATGGCTATGGGATGGAGGGTGGGCACAGCGTCGATCAGGCCAAGGGGGTCGGTACCGTTTTGGTTCATTTTGGGGCTGTCTCTCTTGCGACAGTCTTGATCACGGTCGATCGGATCTTGCCACCTGCGGCTTGCTCACGCCAGGCGCCGAGTCCGCTCCCTCCGGGTCCGGCGCCTCCCGCTCGGCTCTCTGCCGGCTCCCGCTCACCGGGCGGTCCCCGCCGGTCCGGGCGCCCGGTTGGTCCGTATGTGCGCACCCCGGGGGAGCGCCGCGTGACCGCCCGCCCCCTCGGCCGTTGTCACGTCATGACCAAGACCCAGCGCATCCTCGCCGCCTTCGCCCTCGCGGGGGCCGCCGCGGGCCTCGCCGCACCCGCCGCCACCGCCGCTCCCCTCGCCCCGCTGACCCTCCCGGACCTGCCGACGGCGGCCCCGGGGATGCCGCAGGGCGCCACGCCGTCCTCGGTGCCGGAGATCGCCGGCCGGCTGAGCGGCGGCCTCAACGAGCTCAACCAGCTGATGGAGCTGCCGAACCAGCTGGCGCCCGTGATCGCCCCGGTCCAGCCCCTCACCGACCTGGCCGGCGGCCTGGAGTAGGCACGCGCCCGGCCGGGAACGCGAAGAAGGCCCCGGCCGGAGCCGGGACCTTCGACGACTGGGACGGGGGAAGTGGCATCGGGGGGACAAGCCACTTCCCCCGACGCGGACGGAACCTGCCAGTCCGAGCCGCAGTCAGGGGGGAAGCTTGCGGCTCGGACCCCGCAGTGAGGTCCTGTCCCTCACCCACCGCTTTCCTGCCAGAACCGGTGGGCTCGGGTTCAAGTCTGCGCCTCCCCCCGTATCCGCCGCACCGGCAAAGGGCCTGGACCGCCGGGCCATTGGTCCATAAAGGGCAGGTGAGGGTTCGAACACCACCGGTTAGACTCACCCGACCTTGCAGGACCGGTTGGGGAGGCCGACAGCGCACGTGGAAACCAAGAAGCTGATCTCGGGCGCCCTCACGGTCTTCGTCCTCTTCGTCATCATCACTCAGCCCAAAAAAGCCGCCGATATGGTGGGAATCGGGTTCCAGGGGCTCTCGGACGCGGCGAACGCGATCGGCGAGTTCATGACCGAACTGGTGCGCTGAACCCGTACGCCGAAGCGGTTTCCGGACATTCCGGCCCCCCACTCCGACGGGTGGGGGGCTTTTCGCGTTCCCGCAGACGGGTCAAGGCGCCCACTTATGCACAGTTTTGCCCTCAACACGGCAATTTACGGTGCTTGCACACAGTGCACACTCTTGTGATGCTATGACCGCTTTTGACAGATGAGTTGATGACGTGACGTGAAGGGGTGGCGTGACCGTGCCGGCCAGTACAGCGCCTCAGGTGCCGCCCCAGCAGGATTCCCAGCTGGACTCGCGGGCGGACACCCAGCCGGACCCGGAGCCGGAGGCACTCCAGGGCCCGCGCCCGGACCTCTGCCCGGACCCGCGTCCGGGCCCCCCGCAGGACCCGCGCGCCGAGCCCCGCCCCGAGGCGGGCCGGGACCCGCGGCCGGAATCCCACGTACCGCCCCAGCAGGAGGCGCCCGCGGGGCCTCCTGCCACCGCGCGGCCGCAGAGCACCCGGGGCGCCGACACCCGGGCCCTCACCCAGGTGCTGTTCGGCCAG
This sequence comes from Streptomyces sp. NPDC006544, assembly GCF_040611715.1. Lineage (NCBI taxonomy): Bacteria > Bacillati > Actinomycetota > Actinomycetes > Kitasatosporales > Streptomycetaceae > Streptomyces > Streptomyces sp. NPDC006544. Next base: position 90,572 of record NZ_JBEXOV010000014.1, read on the forward strand.
CTGAAGGACCTGGAGCCGGGCACCCGCGAGCACACCCGCGTGCGCTCGGCGCTGATCGAGGCCAACCTCCCGCTCGTCCGGTACGCGGCCGCCCGCTTCCGCAGCCGCAACGAGCCGATGGAGGACGTCGTCCAGGTCGGCACGATCGGGCTGATCAACGCGATCGACCGGTTCGACCCCGAGCGCGGGGTGCAGTTCCCGACCTTCGCGATGCCGACCGTCGTGGGGGAGATCAAGCGGTACTTCCGCGACAACGTCCGCACCGTCCACGTCCCGCGCCGCCTCCACGAACTGTGGGTCCAGGTCAACGCCGCCACCGAGGACCTCACCACCCTCCACGGCCGCACCCCGACCACCGCGGAGATCGCCGAACGGCTGCGCATCGGCGAGGACGAGGTGCTGTCCTGCATCGAGGCCGGCCGCAGCTACCACGCGACCTCCCTGGAGGCCGCCCAGGAGGGCGACGGGCTGCCGGGCCTCCTCGACCGCCTCGGCTACGAGGACCCCGAGCTGGCCGGGGTCGAACACCGCGACCTCGTCCGCCACCTCCTCGTACAACTGCCCGAGCGCGAGCAGCGGATCCTCCTCCTGCGGTACTACAACAATCTGACGCAGTCGCAGATCAGCGCCGAGCTCGGCGTCTCGCAGATGCACGTATCCCGACTGCTCGCCCGGAGCTTCGCCCGACTGAGATCCGCAAACAGGATCGAGGCGTAACCGGATCGAGTGGGGGTCATTCTCCACTTTTCCCTACACAACCGCTCCAATACGCCCTAGAGCAGGCCTATCGTGCTCTGTCGCTGGAGATACATGTCGACATGGCGCTACAGCGTGTTGCCGACATGTGACATTCTGCTGGAACCGCGTTTGCCGCAGCCCCGCCTCCGGTATTCAGGTGGAGGCTGCGTTCCTCCGACGGGCGCGCAGAGAAGCGCGACCGTCCGCGACCTCAAGGGGGTGGCATGTCCGTAGACCAGGGCAGCTCGAAGGTGCTCACGCTCGTCACGCGTGAAATGCCGGCAGTGTCCAACCGCTCGGAAGCCATCGACACCACCCGCATTGACACCCGCACCCTCTCCCGCTCCCTCTTCCGCCGACTTGCCGATCTCGACGCGGACAGCCCGGAGCGGGCGTACGTGCGGGACACCCTGATCGAGCTGAACCTCCCCCTCGTGCGGTACGCCGCGGCCCGCTTCCGCAGCCGCAACGAGCCGATGGAGGACATCGTCCAGGTCGGCACGATCGGGCTGATCAAGGCCATCGACCGGTTCGACTGCGAGCGCGGCGTGGAGTTCCCGACGTTCGCGATGCCGACGGTCGTCGGTGAGATCAAGCGCTTCTTCCGCGACACCTCCTGGTCCGTGCGCGTCCCGCGCCGGCTCCAGGAACTTCGCCTCGCCCTCACCAAGGCCAGTGACGAGCTCGCCCAGAAGCTCGACCGCTCGCCGACCGTGCCGGAGCTCGCCGCCGTGCTCGGGGTCTCGGAGGAGGACGTGGTCGACGGCCTCGCCGTCGGCAACGCCTACACCGCCTCCTCGCTCGACTCGCCCTCCCCCGAGGACGAGGGCGGCGAGGGCTCGCTCGCGGACCGGCTGGGGTACGAGGACACCGCGCTGGAGGGCGTCGAGTACCGCGAGTCGCTCAAGCCGCTGCTGGCCAAACTGCCTCCGCGGGAACGGCAGATCATCATGCTGCGGTTCTTCGCGAACATGACGCAGTCGCAGATCGGCGAGGAGGTCGGCATCTCCCAGATGCACGTCTCCCGGCTGCTCACGCGCACGCTCGCGCAGCTCCGGGTCGGCCTCATCGGCGAGTAACCGCCCCGGCCGGCGGGCAATCCACGACGCCGGCTTCCCAATTGACGGCACGTCAGGAACACTGCCCGGATGCGAAAGGCATCGCGGTCAGCCGCCCTCCTCGCCCTGTGCTGCACGGCCTCCGCCGCCCTCACCGGCTGCGGCGGCCCGGCGCGCGAAGGCTACGTGGCCGTGGGCGCGGCGGCCGCGGTCCCCGAGCGGGGTGCGGGTGAGAACATCGCGCCGAAGGGCGGGGTGGAGTTCCAGCCCCTGCCCCCGGCGACGGCGGGAGCCGGCGCCTCCTCAGCTTCTTCGGGCAGTACGTCGACCGGTGCCCCGGGGGACCGGCCCCCCGGTGGCTCCGCCCCGGGCGGAGCCACGGCCACCGCACCCGGCGGCTCCGGGAACCGGCCCGGCGCCACCCCCGGTGCGAGGCAGCCCACCACGCCGGGCGCGGCCCCCGGCGGCTCCACCGGATCCCCGGGCGCCCCCGCCCCCGGCACGCCGTCGGGCCCCGCCACGAAGCCGGGCACCACCGCCCCGGCGCCGCCCACGGGCGCGCAGCTGAGCGTCGGCGCGCCGGTCCGTACCGCCGCGGCCGACCGCTGGTGCGAGCAGGTCACCGTGTCGTTCGCCAACACCGGGGGCACCGCGGCCCGGTCGGGCACGGTCGCCTTCGCGACGCACATCATCGGCGCGCTCGGCGTCGACTGGGCCACGATCACCTCGACCCAGCCCCTGCCCGCGCCGATCGCGGGCAACACGACGAAGACGCAGACCTACCAGGTCTGCGTCGAGGCCTGGCGCGTGCCCCTGGGCATGCGCGTGGAGACCCAGAAGGTCACGGCCACCTGGAGCTGACGCGCCGCGTCAGAGCGCGAGCCAGGCCACGATGCCGATGAGGAGCACCGCGGCGAGCCCGACGCCCACCCACAGTCCCGCGCCCGGTCCGGACTTCCGTGCGGCCCGCTGCTGCATCCGCGCGCCCGGGACGGCGGGGGCCGGCACCGGCTCCTCGACGAACGCCCGGAACATCTGGGTGCTGCCCGCGGGGTCGTAGTCGCCCTCGGGAGCCGGTGAGTTGTGGTTCGAGTTGTGATTCGCAGCCATGCGCAGGACCCTAGCGGGTTTTCCGATTCCTTTACCGCCCCACCCCCGGATTCATTTGCCTGTAACAACCATCTGCTTCTATGGTTGCCCGAAGCAACGACATTCGAAGGGGGCTGCCCGGTGACCGCACCGACCACATCCGCCAGGCCGGCCGCTTCGGCGTCGGCCTCCGCTTCGCTCTCGGCCTCTGCTCCGGTCTCGACCCCGAAGCCGGTCTCGACCCAGGCTTCGGCCCCGGCTCCGGTCTCGGCTTCGGCTTCGGCCACGCCCGCCACCCGCTACGCGGAGCTGGCCCGCCAGCTCACCGGAATCGGCGCCGTCAAGCGCGACCTCGCCCGGATCCTGCCCGCCGACTGCCCGCCCGGCGCGGCAGCCGTCCTCACGGTCCTCGACCGCCACGGCGAGATGCGGCTCGGCCGCCTCTCCGAGTTCATGGCCGTCGACATCTCGGTGACCAGCCGCCACGTCACGCACGTCGCCGACCACGGCTGGATCACCCGCGACACCGACCCCGTGGACGCCCGCTGCCGCATCCTGCGCCTCACCCCGGCCGGCCGCACGCTCCTCGCCGAGCTCGGCGCCCGCCACACCTCCGCGCTGGAGAAGGCCCTGGCCGGCTGGTCCCCCGCGGACATCGACCACCTCAACATCCTGCTGGCCCGACTCCGATCGAGCTTCTGAGCACAGACAGAAGGAAACACATGGCTACGACCACACCCCCCGGTGTGCGGGGAGACGGCCGGTCGGGGACCCACTCCGACAGCGCGCCCATGACCCACCCGCAGATCATGAAGGCACTCTCCGGGCTGATGCTCGGCATGTTCGTGGCGATCCTCTCCTCGACGATCGTCTCGAACGCCCTGCCCCAGATCATCAGCGACCTCGGCGGCACCCAGTCCTCCTACACCTGGGTCGTCACCGCTGCCCTGCTCTCGATGACGGCGGCGACCCCGCTGTGGGGCAAGCTGTCCGACCTCTTCAGCAAGAAGCTGCTGGTCCAGATATCCCTGGTGATCTACGTCCTCGGCTCGATGGTCGCGGGCATGTCCCAGAACACCGGCATGCTCATCGCCTGCCGCGTCGTCCAGGGCATCGGCGTCGGCGGCCTCTCCGCCCTCGCCCAGATCGTCATGGCCGCGATGATCTCCCCGCGCGAACGCGGCCGGTACAGCGGCTACCTCGGCGCGGTCTTCGCCGTCGCCACCGTCGGCGGCCCGCTGCTCGGCGGCGTCATCACCGACACCAGCTGGCTCGGCTGGCGCTGGTGCTTCTACGTCGGCGTCCCCTTCGCGGTCATCGCGCTGATCGTGCTGCAGCGCACCCTGCACCTGCCCGTCGTCCGCCGGGACGTCAAGGTCGACTGGCTGGGCGCCTTCCTGATCAGCGGCGCGGTCTCGCTGCTGCTGATCTGGGTGACCCAGGCCGGCACCTCGTACGACTGGATCTCCTGGCAGACCTGGGCGATGACCGGCGGGGCGCTCGTGCTCGGCCTGCTCTTCCTCCTCGCCGAGTCCAAGGCGAGCGAGCCGATCATTCCGCTGCGCCTCTTCCGCAACAAGACCATCAGCCTCGCCTCGGCCGCCTCGCTGTTCGTCGGCATCGCGATGTTCTCGGGCACGGTCTTTTTCAGCCAGTTCTTCCAGTTGGCCCGCGGCGAGTCCCCCACGATGTCCGGAATCCTCACGATTCCGATGATCGGCGGGCTCTTCGTCTCCTCCACCGTTTCCGGTCAGGTGATCACCAAGACCGGAAAGTGGAAGGCCTGGCTGGTCTCCGGCGGCGTGCTGCTGACGGCCGGCCTCGGCCTGCTGGGCACCCTGCGGTACGACACCGCGTACTGGCACATCGCGATCTTCATGGTGCTGACCGGCCTCGGTCTCGGCATGATGATGCAGAACCTCGTCCTCGCCGCGCAGAACCAGGTGGCCCCCCAGGACCTGGGCGCCGCGAGCTCCGTCGTCACCTTCTTCCGCTCCCTCGGCGGCGCGGTCGGCGTCTCCGCTCTCGGTGCGGTCATGGCCAACCGGGTCACCCACTACGTCCAGGACGGCGTGGCCGCGCTCGGCCCGAAGGCCGTCGCGGCCATGGGCCACGGCGGCACCGGCGGAGGCGGGATCCCCGACCTCGGCAAGCTGCCCCCGCCGCTGCGCACGGTCGTCGAGTCGGCCTACGGCCACGGCGTCGGCGACGTCTTCCTCTACGCCGCCCCCACCGCGCTCCTCGCGCTGGTGCTCGTGGTGTTCATCAAGGAGGTCGCCCTGAAGTCCAAGCCGGTGGGCCACGCCCCGGCGGCCGCACCGTCGAAGTGACGGCCGCACCGCCACGGGCCCGCGGCCGCTACTCGGCCGCGGGCCCCGCGTGCACCTCGATGCCGGCGATCAGGACGTCGAGCGCGCGGCAGAAGTCCCCCTCGGGCGGTCGCCGTACGGCCGCTCCGCAGCCGTACAGGAACTGCGAGACGGCCAGATGGGCGCCCGTCCGCACCGCGCCCGTCAGCCCGGTGGCGTCCAGCAGCCGGTGCAGGGAGGCGTCGAAGGCCCGCGCGTGCGGGCCGATGTTCGGATACGCGGCCGTCAGCGGAGCCACCCACGGGTGCTCCGCCAGCAGCACCCGGTAGCCACGGGCCAACGACCGGAGCCGACCGGGCCAGCCCTCTCCGGGCGGCCCGGCCGGCCCCTCCAGTTCGCCGAGGGCACGGTCCAGGGCGAGTTCGAGCAGATCGTGCTTGGTGTCCACGTACCAGTACAGGGACATCGCACTGACTCCGAGCTCGGCGGCGAGGCGCCGCATGGAGAACCGGGCCAGCCCCTCCGCGTCGAGCAGCCGCACGCTCGCGGCGGTGATCCGGTCCCGGTCGAGCCCGGAGGGCGCCTCGCTGCGCCGCCTGGCGCGGGGGGCGGGACGTGCGGCCACCCACACACTGGCCCGGGCCTTGCCGGGATCGGCCGCGGTCACCATGGAGGCACCCTCCTCACGACAGCTGGTTCAGCCCGGAATGCCCGGTCCGCCCCCTTGATGCTAGGGCCTGACCCGCGGGTTTCGTCAGGTTCGGGAGCGCACTGGTCAAGACGTTCCGGAAGTCGGCGCAGTGAGGTCGTAGAAGGTGGCCCCGCCGACCGTGGACGCCTTGAAGTTGGCTGCCACCCAGGTCTCGATGCCGCTGCTGGCGCCCCCGCCGGGGCCGGCGCCGCCGCCACGCGCCGCCGTCCCGGTCTCACGGGCGCCGCCCGCCGCACCACCGGCTCCGGCACCGCCGGCCCCGCTCTGGGCGATGAACCAGTGGATCCTGCCGGCCTCCACGTACTCCTTGAACTGTTCCAGCGTCGGCGACGGGTCGCTGCCGTTGAAGCCGCCGAGCGGCATCACCGGCTCACCCGACGCCAGCTGGTAACTCGCCGCGTTCTGCGCTCCGGTGGTCGCCGCCGCCCAGGTGTACCGCCCCGCGTCGGCGCGCAGCGCGGCCGTGGCCTCGGCGCTGGTCCTGGTCCCGCCGAGCAGACCGCCCATGCCGCCTCCCATGCCCCCGAGGAACCGCTCGGGCCGGCCGCCGCCGGCCGGTGCCCGGCCGCCCTGTGCCTGGCCGCCCTGCGGCTGGCCCCCCGGGGCCTGGCCGCCGGGAGCCCGGCCGCCCGGTCCGCCCGCGCCCGGGGGCATGCCCTGAAGTGCGGCCCCTCCAGCCGGGGCGCCCTCGCCCGGCAGGTGGACGCGCATTCCCCCCGGGCCGCCCCGGCCCCCCGCGACCGCGGGCCCGGCCGTCACGATGGACCCGGTGTGCGCGGTGGTCGCGGTGGTCAGGCAGTACGCGAGGGGCCCGGCCAGTGCCGCCGCCAAGCCGACTGCCGCCGCGCCGAGCGCGGCACGCCGGCCCAGCCGGGCGGTGAACGGCAGCGCGAGCGCCGCGCCGAGTCCGGCGACGAGCACACCCCGGCGCAGACCGGGCGCGTACCCGGCGGAGCGCCCGAGCAGCACGAACGCCCAGTACGACGTGAGGGCGAGGGTCCCGGCCAGGGTCAGGGACGCGGCCCGGCCGCCCCGCTCCTCCCACAGGACGGCGAGGCCCATGCCCACGAGCGCGGCCACGAAGGGGGCCAGGGCGACGGTGTAGTACTCGTGGAAGATCCCCTGCATGTAGCTGAAGACGAGTCCGGTGATCAGCAGCGCGCCGCCCCAGGCGAGGAAGGACGCGCGGGCCATGCTCTCCAGCGAGTCGGTGGCCCGGCGGGCGCGCCGGGTGATCACGAGGCCCGCGACGAGCAGCACCAGGGCGGCGGGCAGCAGCCAGGAGATCTGGCCGCCGATGGTGGACGAGAACAGCCGGTCGATGCCGGTCTCTCCCCAGCCCATCCCCCCGCCGCCTCCGGCACCGCCACCGCCGCCCGGGCGGCCGCCTCCGCCGACGCTGCCGGTCTCCTCGCCGTTGATCCGGCCCAGACCGTTGTAGCCGAGGGTCAGTTCCAGGAAGGAATTGTTCTGCGAACCCCCGATGTACGGGCGGGAGGCGGCGGGCCACAGTTCGACGATCGCCACCCACCAGCCGCCGGCCACCACCGTCGCCAGCCCGGACACCAGCAGCTGACCCAGACGCCTGCGCAGCCGGGCCGGCGCGCAGACCGCGTACAGCAGGGCCAGCGGCGGCAGAATGACGAACGCCTGCAGGGTCTTGGTCAGGAAGGCGAGGCCGACCGCGACCCCCGCCCACACGAGCCACTTGGTGTGCGCGCCGTCGAGGGCCCGCAGCACGCAGTACACGGTGACCGTCATCAGCAGGGCCAGCAGCGCGTCGGGGTTGTTGAAACGGAACATCAGCGCGGCCACCGGCGTGAGCGCGAAGACCGCTCCGCTGATCAGGGCCGCGGCCGGGCCGAACTGCCGGCGTACGGCGGCGTAGAGCACGGCGGTGGTGCCCACGCCCATCAGTGCCTGCGGCACCAGGATCTGCCAGGCGCCGAGCCCGAAGAGCCGAACCGACAGCATCATCGGCCACAGTGCGGCCGGGGGCTTGTCGACGGTGATGGAGTTGCCCGCGTCGGAGGAGCCGAAGAAGAAGGCCTTCCAGCTCTCGCTGCCCGCCTGGACGGCGGCGGAGTAGAAGGAGTTGGCGTAGCCCGATGCGCCGAGGTCCCACAGCAGCAGGACGGCGGTGGCGATCAGCAGCCCGGCGAAGGCGGGGCGCTCCCAGCGCGGCCGGTCGGCGTGTGACCTGGCGGCCTGGGCGGGCGGGTGGAGCGGCAGTGCTGCCGTGGTCATCAGGAGTCGTCCTTCTCAGGAGTGGCGCGCCGTTCGGGGAAGACCCAGGCGCGGAAGAGCAGGAACCTCAGCACGGTGGCGGCGAGGTTGGCGGTGATCAGAACGGCCAGTTCGGTGCCGTGCGCCGGACTGCCGCCCGCGGCGGCCAGCGCGGCGAGCGACCCGCTGGTCAGGGCGAGCCCGATGGCGAACACCACGAGCCCCTGGGCCTGGTGGCGCACGGCGCGGTCGCGGCCCCGGACGCCGAAGGTGAGCCGGCGGTTGGCCGCGGTGTTGGCGACGGCGGAGAGCAGGAGCGCGGCCGCGTTGGCGAGCTGGGGCCCGGCGACGGTCCGGGCGGCGGAGTAGAGCAGCAGGTAGAGGAGGGTGGAGAGCGCTCCGACGACGCAGAACCCGAGCAGCTGGCGGGCCAGCCCGCGCGGCACCCCCGGCAGGGCGGTGCGATCACGCGGATCGTCACCGAAGGGGCGGGCGAGCCGGTCGAGCGGCAGCGCGCCGAGAGCCAGCGCCCGGCCCACCCGCCAGACGCCCTTGATGTCCTCGGCGGCGGTCCGGGCGATGTGGACGGTGGAATCCGGATCGTCCACCCAGTCCACCGGCACCTCGTGGATCCGCAGTCCAGCCCGCTCGGCGAGGACCAGCAGCTCGGTGTCGAAGAACCAGCCGGAGTCCTCCACGAGCGGCAGCAGCCGCTCGGCGACCTCCCGCCGGATGGCCTTGAAACCGCACTGGGCATCGCTGAAGCGGGCGGACAGAGAAGAGCGCAGGAGCAGGTTGTAGGCGCGGGAGACGAACTCTCGCTTCGCTCCCCGGACCACCCGGGAGGAGGGGGCCAGCCGGGTACCGATGGCGAGGTCGGAGTGGCCGGAGATCAGCGGGGCGACCAGCGGCAGCAGGGCGTTGAGGTCGGTGGAGAGGTCCACGTCCATGTACGCGAGGACGGGCGCGTCGGAATCCGACCACACGGTGCGCAGGGCCCGCCCGCGGCCCTTCTCCTCGAGCCGGGTGCTGCGTACCCCGGCGACGCCCGCGGCGAGGGCCTGCGCGACCTCGGAGGTGCGGTCGGTGCTCGCGTTGTCCGCGATGGTGATGCGGAAGGGGTACGGGAAGGTCCGGGTGAGGTGCTCGTGCAGCCTGCGCACACAGGGCCCGAGGTCCTTCTCCTCGTTGAAGACGGGGATCACCACGTCGAGGACGGGCTCACCCGGTACGGGTGCGAGGGGCGCCCGCACCGGGAGGGCTCCGGGAGAGGTGTCGGTTGGCATGCTCCGAGCCTCCCGGCCGGGGCTGTCACCGCTGTGTGCTGACCCTGTGCCCCGTCTGTGAGTCGCTGTCGCGGCCACCCGCGGCAGCGACCGCGCCGAGGGGGAGCAGCACCTCGAAGCAGGTCCGGCCCGGTCGGCTGTGCACCTCGACCCGGCCGCCGTGGGCGGAGACCACGGCCTGGACGATGGCGAGGCCGAGCCCGGTGGAGCCCGCGGCGCGGGACCGGGAGGCGTCGCCGCGGGCGAACCGCTCGAAGACGTGCGGCAGCAGGGCGGGCGGGATCCCCGGGCCGTCGTCCTCGATCCGGAGCCGGACGGCGGATGTTTCACGTGAAACACCGGCCGCCGGGACGGGGGATGTTTCACGTGAAACGCGTGCCGTCACGACCGTCCCGGGCGGGGTGTGGGTGCGGGCGTTGGCCAGCAGGTTGACCAGGACCTGCTGGATCCGCGCCGGATCGCCGTGCACGGGGGCGGGATCGTCGGGGAGTTCCAGGCGCCAGTGGTGGTCGGGGCCGGCTGCCCGGGCATCGCTGACGGCGTCCACGACGAGCGGAGACAGGTCGGTGTCGCAGGTGGACATCGGTCGGCCCGCGTCCAGCCGCGCCAGCAGCAGCAGGTCCTCCACCAGGCCGGTCATCCGGGTGGCCTCGGACTCGATCCGGCCGAGCGCGTGACGGGTGTCCGGACCGGGCTCCTCCCGGCCGCGACGGGTCAGTTCGGCGTAGCCGCGGATCGAGGCCAGCGGAGTGCGCAGCTCGTGGCTGGCGTCGGCGACGAACTGCCGGACCCGCGTCTCGCTCTGCTGGCGGGCGGTCAGGGCGGAGGAGACGTGGCCGAGCATCCGGTTGATGGCGGCGCCCACCTGTCCGACCTCGGTCCGCGGATCGGCCTCGGCGTCGGGGACCCGCTCGTGCAGGACGGGTTCGCCGCTGTGCAGGGTGAGCTCGGAGACCCGGGTGGCGGTGACGGCCACCCGCCGCAGCGGGCGCAGGGCGACGCCGACCACTGCCTGCCCGGCGAGGGAGGCCGCGATCAGCCCGGCGAGGGTGACACAGATCTCGACCGCGACCAGGGTGCGCACCGTGGAATCCACCTCGACGAGCGGGAAGCCGAGGACGAGGCTCCGGTCGGGCCCGGTCAGCACCCGGTAGCCGCCGAGGCCCGGCAGATGCAGCTCGACCGGCTCCGGGCGGTCTCCGGTGGCCGTGCGGGCGGCTTGGCCGAGGGCCGCCATCTGTGCTTCGGTGAGGAACGGATGGCTTCCGGGTCCTGATCCGCCGAGGGCCGCACTGCGGTCGCTGCGCGCGCTGCCGATGACCTTCCCCGCGGGGTCCAGCCGGATCCCGACGGCCCCCAGCGGAGATCCCGGTGCCAGCACGAAGTTGAGGCTGCCTTCCCGGCTGAGCTTGCCCGCGCCGGGGCCCCGGCTCGCCATCTCCACGGAGAAGCGCAGCTGCTCGTCGACCTTGTCGACCAGGTACGAGCGCAGCGCGAGGGTGGTGACGGTGCTGATGGCCGCGCACACGACGGCGATGAGGGCCACGGCCGAGACCACCAGCCGGGTCCGCAGGGACCAGGGCCGCCCGGCGCGACCGGCACGCCCGGCCCGATCGGCGCGCCCGGCGTGCCCGCCCCGCCCGGGCAGGCACGGCACGCGGAGGGCCACTACTCGGCCGGCTTGATCAGATAGCCGGCGCCCCGCCGGGTGTGGATCAACGGCGGGAGGCCGGTCCCCGCCTCCAGCTTGCGCCGCAGGTAGGAGATGTACAGCTCGACGACATTGGCCTGGCCGCCGAAGTCGTAGGACCACACCCGGTCCAGGATCTGCGCCTTGCTCAGCACCCGGCGCGGATTGCGCATCAGGTACCGCAGCAGCTCGAACTCGGTGGCGGTCAGGTGGACCTCCTGACCGCCCCGGCTCACCTCGTGACTGTCCTCGTCGAGCCGCAGGTCGCCGACCTCGAGCACCGACCCGCCCCGGGCGGCCTGCGCGGCGCCGGAGCGCCGGACCAGGCCGCGCAGCCGCGCCACGACCTCTTCCAGGCTGAACGGCTTGGTGACGTAGTCGTCGCCGCCCGCCGTGAGGCCCGCGATGCGGTCCTCGACCGAGTCCTTGGCGGTCAGGAACAGCACCGGGACCTGGGGTAGCTCCCGCCGCAGCCGGCCGAGGACGGCCAGCCCGTCCATGTCGGGAAGCATGATGTCGAGGAGTACGACATCCGGCCTGAACTCCCGTGCGGCGCGCACCGCACCCGCCCCGTCGCCCGCGCTGCGGACCTCGCAGCCCTCGTAGCGCAGAGCCATGGAGAGCAGTTCGGAAAGGGCGGCCTCGTCGTCCACGACGAGGACCCGGCACGGCCGGCCGTCGGGCCGGACGAGAGCCGTGTGGTGGCCGGCGGACGTGGACGCGTGGGAGGTGGTCGTCGCAGTCATGCGTACACGCTGACCGCCGCCCGTGAGAGCGCTCTTGCCTGAACCTGTGAATTTGCTGAGAAACCCCTCCCGCCCCTCAGGCCAGGTGGAACAGCCGGGCGCCGTTGTCGTGGCAGACCGCGCGCAGCCAGTCGTCACCGAGGCCGAGCCGCTCGAGGGCGTCGAGCTGGTGCTCGTAGGGGTAGGGAATGTTCGGGAAGTCGGTGCCCAGCAGGATCCGGTCACCGAGGTCGGCGAGCCGGCCGCGGTCCTGCGGCGGGAAGCCCTCGAACTGCTCGGAGAAGTCGGTGAAGGCCATGGTGGTGTCGAGCCGTACCTCGGCGTACCGGTCGGCGAGGCCGAGGAAGTCGGAGTACTCGGGCATCCCCATGTGCGCGATGATCAACGGCAGCCGGGGGTGGCGGGCCAGCAGCCGCGCGATCGGTTCCGGTCCGGTGTGCTTGCCCGCGACGGGTCCCGAGCCGCAGTGGACCACGATCGGGATCCCGGCCTCCGCGAGCAGCCCCCAGACCTGGTCGAGCCGGTCGTCGTTGGGGTCGTAGCCGCCCACCTGGAGGTGCGCCTTGAAGACCCGCGCCCCCGCCCCGACGGCCTGGCGCACGTACTCCCGCACCCCGTCCTCCGGGAAGAACGTCGCGGTGTGCAGGCAGTCGGGGGTGCGGGCGGCGAAGTCGGCCGCCCAGGAGTTGAGCCAGGCGGCCATCGCCGGCTTGTGCGGGTAGAGCATGGAGGTGAAGGCCCGGATCCCGAACTCCCGCAGCAGCGCGACCCGCTGCTCCTCCTCGTGGCGGTAGGTGATGGGCCACGCGACGCCGGTCAGCGGGCCGACCGCGTCGAAGTAGTCCCACACCTTGTCCAGCACGCGCGCGGGCATGAAGTGCGTGTGTACGTCGACCAGCCCGGGTACCCCGAGCCGTTCCCGGAAGGCCCGGACGGCCTCAGCTGTGGCTGTGGTCACGGACAAAGCCATGGCTCCGCTCCACCGTCGCGATGTGCAGGGTGTAGCTCTCGTACCAGTCCGCCCGGCCCTGCCGCATGGCCGCCTGGTGATCCATGTCCCGCCGCCAGTCGCCGAGGGATTCGTGGTCCCGGAAGTAGGCGACGGTGATGCCCAGTCCGCCGGGGGTACGCGCCGACTCGTAGCCGAGGAAGCCCGGATTGGCGCCGACGAGCTCGGTCATCCGGTCGAGGGTCTCGGCGTATCCGCTGTCGTCAGCGGTCCGCAGGCTCGTGAAAACACTTATGACGTACGGCGGTTCGAAGGCCGGCACAGGCTGGATGCTCATGCCCCCACCCTCGGCGGGACCGGCCGGGCATGTCCACCGCAATCGGCCCCGGGAGGTCAAAGGGATCCAAGATTTGACCATGGCCCCCGGGCCCCCGCAGCCCTCAGAACAGCCCCTCCTGCGCGTCGGGAGCGCCCGGCAGGACGGCCGGGATCCCGGCCACGGGCACCTCGGCGGCCCCGCCCTCCCCAGGGGCCGTCAGCTCCCATCCCGCCAGCAGCCGGGTGTCGACGACCAGCCCGTCGGCGAAGTGCAGATCGGGGCCGGCCGCGGCGACGAGTCGCCCGGCGACGGTCCCGCCGGCCACCATTTCGGTGATCACCCGATCGGGAAGGGGAAGCCCCTCGAGCCCGAACGCCTCCACGTGGTCCCGGACCTCACATTCCAGCCGCTCCAGCGACTCCGGCCACCCCTCCAGCCCGGCTGCCCGCGCATGCAGCCCGGCGACCTCCGCCGCCCGTTCGGGTCCCGGCGGCAGGTGGCCCCGAGCCGCCCGCTTGCGGGTGTAGGCGATCCGGTCGGGCACCCCGAGCGCGGCCCGCAGCAGCTCCTCCGTACGCCGCGTCGCCATCAGCGGCCCGCGCCCCAGCCAGGCCCAGGTCACCGCGCCCTGCTCCAGCAGCCGGGCCGACCCGCGCTCCTCGGCGGTGATGCCGACCTTGACCAGGCCCGGCCCGAACCAGGCGAGGTACACCCGGTAGGTCCGCGGATCGGCCGCGTTGGTGTCCGCCGCCACGGAGAAGGAGCGGTCCAGACGGGCGCACTCCGGACACTGGGCGTTCCCGCTCCGGCCGGGCACGGTCCGCCCCGTCGGGCACGGTGTCCGCCGCCCGGCGCGCCGGACGCCGAGACAGCGGCGCTCGCCGCGCCCGGCGAAGGCGAGCTGCTGCCCGTACGCGAGGGCGCTGCTCCGCTCCCCCCGGCCCGGTCCCAACCCGTACCAGCCGATGGCGGGCCGGCCGTCGTTCCACCGGATGCCGGTGCACCACCAGGACACGGCCGGCTACCGGGCGACGAACTGCGTCAGGATCGCCTGGACCTCGTAGATGTCGACTCCCTTGGTGAAGGTCTTGGCTATCGGCTCGGAACTGCCGGAGAGCCATATCTTCAGCTCCGCGTCCAGGTCGAAATGGCCCGCGGTCTCCACCGAGAAGTGCGTGATGCTCCGGTAGGGGATCGAGTGGTACTCCACCTTCTTCCCCGTGAGCCCCTGCTTGTCGATGAGCACGAGCCGCCGGTCGGTGAACAGGATCGTGTCGCGGATCAGCAGGTACGCGGCGTGCACTTGCTCCCCCTGCCCCAGCAGTCGCGCGTACTCGCGGTGCGCCGAAGCCGGATCCACTGCGTGCGCATTGCCGAACAGTCCCATGAGGGTCCCCCTGCCTTCCCGGTGAATCGATCTCGCTCGAGACCGCGGCCTCGATCCACAAGAACCGTATCGGGGCCCTATGTCACCCGGCGTCCCCCGCCGGAGCCATCTCCCCCCGTGGCTCCCCGGAGCCAGCCCTCCTCCCTGAGGAGGACGGAGTGCGCCGCGAGAGGGAACGGCCGACAGGCCGGCGAGACCAAGGGGGCAACGCAAGAGGCCCCCCGGTGAACCGGGGGGCCTCTTGGGCTGTGCACTCGGCAGGATTCGAACCTGCAACCTTCTGATCCGTAGTCAGATGCTCTATCCGTTAAGCTACGAGTGCTTGGCTGGCTGGGGTTTTGCGCCCCGTTGGCCTTGCGAGAACAACAATACATGGACCTCGCCGGGACGCGAAATCCATTAGCCCCACCCGCCCCGACCTGCGGAAACAGCTTGGAAGAAGATCATCCGCTTGGCTCAGTGGCGCGTCTGCCCGGGGCCGGAAAGCACCGAAGCCCCGGTCCGCAAGGACCGGGGCTTCGTGAAGTGCGGAGGCGGAGGGATTTGAACCCTCGATGGGGGGTAAGCCCCAAACCGCATTAGCAGTGCGGCGCCATAGACCGGACTAGGCGACGCCTCCAGCACACCCACGCGTACGAAGGTGCGTGCAGATGATGACACAGGCCAGGGGCCCGTCACCAATCCGCTCCCACGGTACAAGGAGCGTGGGCCGCAGGGCAAAGCCTTAAGCCCCGATTCCGCGCGGAACGTCGAAGCCCGGCCGTCGTTGGTCAGCCGTACGACGCACGGACGACCTGGAGTGCCCCATGCTGCGTCTCGCCGCTTTCGCCGTCACCTCCGCCCTGACCGCCGCGGCGGCGGGCCCCCTGCCCCCGCTGCCGGCCCTGGGTCGGCTGCTGGCTGCCCCCGACCGGCTCACCGTCGCCGTCTCCGCCACCGGCAACCCGCGTGCGGACGGCCAGTACCGGCTGGAGTGCAACCCGGCCGCCGGCACCCATCCCCAGGCCGAAGAGGCCTGCGCCCGTCTCGAAGCCCTCGCGCGCGAGGGAAAGGATCCCTTCGCCGACCCCCGGGAGGAGCTGTGCAGCATGGTCTACGGCGGCCGGGCCACCGCCCGGATCACCGGAACCTGGCACGGCCGCAGGGTGGATTCCGAGTTCCGCAGGACGAACGGATGCGAGATCAACCGCTGGAACGAGTTGGAACCTGTGCTTCCGCGTGGGCGTGCCTGACCTGGGAGGATGCGGCGGTCGAGCGGTATCCGCGGCACATCCGCCCTCTCGCCGGGAGCCGGTGCCCTTAGACTCCTCCCGTGACATGCCGGTAGTTGTGGTCAGGGAGGAAGCTCGTCGTGAGCAGCAGGCCATCCCGAGGCGCTGCTCGCCTCGCAGCAATACTCGACGCCCTTCCGGACGCGCTGTTGCTCGTCAACGCCAACGGCACGGTCGTCAACGCGAATTCGATCGCCCTCGAGGTCATGGAGAGTCCCGGCACGGGGCTCGTCGGCCGGGGCGTCCTCGACCTCCTGCCCGAATTCGACTCCAAGCTGATCCCCGGCTCCATGCGCCGGCCCGGCGAGGACGAGGGCGGCCGCGCCCGCCCGAAGCGGATGGTCGCCCGCCGCACCGACGGCAGCGAGTTCCCCGTGGAGGTGACCGCGGCCCATCTCGACGGCCGCGACGCCTACCGCGAGCCGCAGCCCTCGTACACCGGTGACGAGCTGCTCATGCTCGTCGTACGGGACCTCTCGCAGACGGTGGACACCGAAGCCGAGCTGGCCCGCTCCCAGCGCCAGACCGAGATGATCCTGCGGGCCGCCGCCGAGGGCGTCGTCGGCACGGACACCGACGGACGGGTCGTCCTGGTCAATCCGGCCGCCGCCCAGATCCTCGGCTACCGCGCCACCGACCTCGGCAACCGCGAGCTGCACGGGCTGGTCCAGCACTCGCGCGCCGACGGCTCGCCCTTCCCCTTCGAGGAATCCCCGCTCGCCGACACCCTGCGCAGCGGGCGCAAGCACCGGGTACGCGGCCAGGTGCTGTGGAACAAAGCCGGGCAGCCGGTCGCCGTCGACCTCACCACCTCACCCGTACGGGACGGCGAGCAGCTCGTCGGCGCCGTCGTGACCTTCACCGACCGGCGCTCCTACGACGCGCTGGCCGCGCGCCACGCCCAGTTGCTCGCCGTCCTCGGCGACTCCCTGCGCGGTCCGCTGGAGGAACTGCGCGGCGAGCTGGCCACCCTGGCCGCCGACGACGCGGGACAGCTGTGGCCCGAGGCCAACCAGCTGCTGCACCACCTGGCCGCCGGCTACTCCCGGATGACCACGCTGGTCGACAACGTGCTCGGCTTCCAGCGCCTCGACGGGGGCGCCGACAAGCTCGCCAAGAAGAAGGTGCTGATCGACGGGGTCGTCGCGGCCGGCGTCGACGGAGCGGTCGAGCTGATCGGCCCGGGGCGGGCTCAGTTCGCGGTGCACGCCCCGACCATCGAGGCCGAGGTGGACGCGGAGCGGATCGCGACCGCCCTCGCGCACCTGATCGCGGACGTCGCCGGCGTGGATGCCACCGGCAAGACCCCCCAGGGCAGCGGCTACATGGACTCGACGATCGTCGTGGCCGCCGCGCAGCGCGGGGAGGTCGTACGGATCGAGGTGCGCGGGCCGTACGAGGGCGGGAACCCCGTGCACGAGCCGATCGTGCGGGGCATCGTGGCCGCGCACGGCGGTGTGCTGCAGACCGTGGAGGTACCGGGCGCGCCCGGCGGGGCGTACGTGCTGGAGCTGCCGCTGGGTGCGGGAGCCGGGACGGTCACCCTGCCCGAGCCGGTCGAGCCTCCCGCGGAGGAGCCGGGAACCGAAGGCGGTCCCGCCAAGGTGTCCGGCGGCCGCCGGGCCCGGCGCGGCGTGGACTCCTTCCTCGACGATTCCGACACCGACGCCCTTTCAGGCCCGGGTACGAAGACCGGTGAGGGCGCGGCCGACGGCGCCGACGACGCCCACCGGGCCCCCGTCGGCGGAGGGGCGCTCGCGCTGCCGTCCGGGCGGCGCCGGGGCGGCGAGGCCCGGCCCGAGGTCCGCCCGGGGGACGGCGCTCCCGCGGAGCTCGCGCAGTCCCCGGTGAACCCGGCGGGTCTGGGCGTCGCCGGCCCGGGTACCACGGGCAACACCGGCACCGGGCGCCGCCGCGGCCAGAACGGCGACGGCGGCAACGGCGAGGGCAGCGGCAACAGCAACGGCCGCACCAACGGCAACGACGCGAACGACGGCGCCGCCGCACGGCCCGTGCCCCCGCAGGGCACTGCCATGCCCGCCCTCCCGCCCATGCCGACGGGTCCCCTGCCCGCGCCCCCGGTCCCCCTGGCCCCCGTCCCGCTCACCGAGCACCCCGCCGGACGACGGCGCGCGCTGGGCGCGGCGGGTCCGGCGCCCGCGGGCGGTCCGGTGCGGCCCGGCGGTCCGGTGCCGGCGGCCGGGCTCACGGCCCCCGCCGCGCCGCGGCCCATCGCCCCCGAGGGCGGCTTCGCGCTGCCCGCCGGACCGGCCCCCGCCCCGGGCCCGCAGCCTCCGCAGTCGCCCTCCGCGGCCGGATCCGCCCCCACTTCCGCCGAGGACGACGCCGAAGCCCCGGGCGGACGGCGCGGGCGCCGGGTGCTGGGCGCACCCCCTGCCGAACCCGAGGCACCCGCCGGGCAGGCGGACGCGGGCGGGCAGGGCTCCGTAGACCCGCAGACCCATCCGACCGGACGGCGGCGCGGACTGCCCGCCACCCCCGCCTGGCCGGTTCCCGCGGCCCGTAACGCCCCCGAGGACGAGGCCGCCGCCGGGCAGATCGCCGTGCCCGGGGCCCGGCGGCCGCAGGACGGGCCGGCGGAGACCGCCGACGCGCCGATCAGCGTCCGCGCACTGGGCACCCTCGGCCAGGGCAGCTCGACCGACACCAACGGCTCCGGCCGCCGTCGGCGCCTCGCGGAGCCCGCGCCCCAGGGCCGCGCCTTCGCCATAGGGGCGCCCGAGGCGGGCTCCGACGAGGGCCCGGAGCCGCTGGACGGCCCCGGAGGCGCCGTCGAGGTGGTCAACCGGCCCGTGCCCCGCCCCGTGGACGACGAGCTTCCGCCCGAGCCGCTGGACAACCCGCGCAGGCTCCTGGTGTGGCCCGCGCCCGACGTGCAGACGCAGACGGCGCTCAGCGACCGCGGCTACCGCCCGGTGATCGTCCACTCCCGCGAGGAGGTCGACGCGCAGATCGCCGCGTTCCCCGCCGCGCTGTTCGTGGACCCGCTGACCGGACCGATCACCCGGACCGCCCTGCAGTCGCTGCGCCAGGCCGCCGTGGCCGCCGAAGTCCCCGTCCTGGTCACGGCCGGACTGGGGACCGCCACGCGCGAAGCCGCGTACGGCGCCGATCCGGCCGTCCTGCTCAAGGCGCTCGCGCCGCGCGACAGCGAGCAGCACCCCTCCCGGGTCCTGCTGATCGAGGAGCACGACGAGATCGCGACCGCGCTGACCGCCGCCCTGGAGCGGCGCGGCATGCAGGTCGCGCGCGCCGACGCGGACACGGACGCCGTGGAGCTGGCCTCGCGGATGCGGCCCAACCTGGTGGTGATGGACCTGATGCAGGTGCGCCGCCGCCGGGCCGGGATCGTGGACTGGCTGCGCGCCAACGGGCAGCTGAACCACACCCCGCTCGTGGTCTACACGGCCACCGGGATCGATCCGGCCGAACTGCCGCGGCTGGCCTCGGGCGAGAGCGTGCTCTTCCTCGCCGAGCGCTCCACCACGGCGGACGTCCAGGGCCGCATCGTGGACCTGCTCGCCAAGATCGGAACCAACTAGTTCATCCTGGCCGCATGGCCATCACCGACACGAGCGAGCAGACCGTCCCCGCAGACAACGGGGAGGTCAGCCTGCTCATCGCCCGACAGGTGGACGCGGGTCACGAGGAGAACTTCGAGGCCTGGGCCCACGGCATCCTGGAGACCGCCTCGGCGTTCCCGGACCACCTCGGGTACGGCCTGTTCCGCCCGGCCGTGCCCGGCGGGCCGTGGTTCCTGGTGCACCGCTTCCGGAACCAGGCGGCCTTCCAGCGGTGGCAGGACTCGGCGGAGCGCGCCGCCTGGTTCTCCAACTGCCTCGGGCACCACCACACCGAGATAGCCCGGCGCGAACTGCACGGCATGGAGACCTGGTTCGCGAAACCGGGTACGGCCCGGCCCGCGCCGCCGCGCTGGAAGATGGCGGTCAGCTCGGGGCTGGCCATCTTCCCGATCTCGCTCGCGGGCAACGCGCTGCTCGGGCCGTACCTGGTGAACCTGCACTTCGTCCTGCGGACGGCGGCCTTCGCCGTCGTCTTCAGCACCCTGATGACCTACGTGGCCATGCCCGCGGTCAGCAGGCTGCTGCGGCCGTGGCTCACCCGGGGTCAGTAGCCCCGGCGGGACTCAGTCGAGCCTGGTGACGTCGAGGGCGCCCTCCGCGTACTGCTTGCGGATCACCTTCTTGTCGAACTTGCCCACGCTCGTCTTCGGTACCGACTCGACGATCGCCCAGCGCTCCGGCAGCTGCCACTTCGCGATCGACCCCCCGAGGAAGGCGCGCAGATCCGCGTAGTCCGCGGTGGCGCCCTCCTTCAGGACGACGGTGGCCAGCGGCCGCTCGCCCCACTTGTCGTCGGGCACGGCGACGACCGCCGCCTCGGCCACCTCCGGGTGCGCCATCAGCGCGTTCTCCAGCTCCACGCTGGAGATCCACTCGCCACCGGACTTGATGACGTCCTTGGCCCGGTCGGTGAGGGTGAGGTAGCCGTCGGGGCTGATGACGCCGACGTCGCCCGTCTTGAGCCAGCCGTCCGCGCTGAACTTGTCCTCGGGGCGTACCGGTTCTCCGGCCACGCCGCCGTAGTAGGAGCCGGCGATCCAAGTGCCGCGGACCTCCAGCTCGCCCGCCGCCTCTCCGTCCCAGGGCAGGTGGTCGCCGCCGGGACCCACCAGACGGGCCTCGACGCCCGCCGGGAAGCGGCCCTGGGTGAGCCGGTAGGGCCACTCCTCCTCGGCGCTCAGACCGGCCGGCGGGTGCGCCATGGTGCCGAGCGGCGAGGTCTCGGTCATGCCCCACGCGTGGCAGACGCGGACGCCGAGCTTGTCGTAGGCCTCCATCAGGGAGGGCGGACAGGCCGAGCCGCCGATGGTGACCTGCTTCATCGAGCTGAGGTCGCGCGGGTTGGCGGTGACCTCGGCCAGAAGTCCCTGCCAAATGGTCGGGACGGCGGCCGCGTGCGAGGGCTTCTCCCGCTCGATCATCTCGGCGAGCGGGGCTGGCTGCAGGAAGCGGTCCGGCATCAGCATGTTGATGCCGGTCATGAAGGTGGCGTGCGGCAGGCCCCAGGCGTTGACGTGGAACTGCGGGACCACGACGAGGGAGGTGTCGCGGTCGGTCAGGCCCATGGACTCGGTCATGTTGACCTGCATCGAGTGCAGGTAGATCGAGCGATGGGAGTAGACGACGCCCTTGGGGTCCCCGGTGGTACCGGAGGTGTAGCACATGGCCGCGGCCTGGCGTTCGTCCAGCTCGGGCCAGTCGTAGGTGTCGGGGCGGCCGGTGAGGAGCTCCTCGTACTCGTGCACGCGCACGTCGAGGCCGGCCAGCGCGGAGCGGTCGCCGGCGCCCGCGACGACCACGTGCTCGATGGTCGGCAGGTGCGGCAGGAGCGGCACGAGCAGCGGCAGCAGGCTGCCGTTGACCAGGACGACCCGGTCGGCGGCGTGGTTGACGATGAAGACCAGCTGCTCGGGAGGAAGCCGCAGGTTCAGCGTGTGCAGGACCGACCCCATGGAGGGGATCGCGAAGTACGCCTCCACGTGCTCGGCGTTGTTCCACATCAATGTCGCCAAAACACTTCCGGGCTCGACGCCCAGTTCATCACGTAGAGCGTTGGCGAGCCGCGCAGCGCGGTTACCGATCTCGGCGAA
>NZ_JBEXOV010000015.1:0-111911 GCF_040611715.1 Streptomyces sp. NPDC006544
CGTGGCGCCTGAGTACCCGTACTCAGGCGCCACGGCCGTTCCCGGGGCCAGGATCGGTGCATGCTCTGGTCAGACCCGAAGAACGAGCCTCCCGAGGACATGCGCGACGCGCAGGCGATGGTCCGGCGGATGACGGTGATCGTCGTCATCGCGATGGTCGTCGTCGTCTACGTGCTGGGCATCGGCGGCTTCTGAGCGGCTCTCCGGCGCCCCCGTGGGGCCGCCCTCCGCGGACCCGCCGACGGCCGGGGCGAGCGCCCCTACGATGTCTGGCATGACTGCCGACACCCGCCACGCCCTCGTCCTCGCCTCCGCCTCGCCCGCCCGGCTGAACCTGCTGCGGCAGGCCGGGCTCGCCCCGCACGTGATCGTCAGCGGCTTCGACGAGGACGCCCTCACCGCCGACTCCCCCGCCGAGCTGGCCCTCGCGCTGGCCGAGGCGAAGGCGGCCGTCGTGGCGGCCCTGGACGAGGCCGCGGGGGCCCTGGTGATCGGCTGCGACTCCGTGCTGGAACTGGACGGCGAGGCGCTGGGCAAGCCGGCCGACGCCGAGGAGGCCACGGCCCGCTGGAAGTCGATGCGCGGGCGCGCCGGGGTGCTGCGCACCGGGCACTGCGTGATCGACACGGCGACCGGCCGCCAGGTGTCGGCCACGGCGTCCACGACGGTCCGCTTCGGCGAGCCCTCGGACGCGGAGGTGGCGGCGTACGTGGCGAGCGGGGAGCCCCTCCACGTGGCGGGGGCCTTCACCCTGGACGGGCTGTCGGCGCCGTTCATCGACGGCATCGACGGGGATCACGGCAATGTGATCGGGATCTCCCTGCCGCTGCTGCGCTCGCTGCTGGCCGAACTGGGCTTCTCGATCACGGACTTGTGGGCTTGACGTCCCCGGATCCCTCGAGCGGCCGCGGCGCCGGCGGCGTGTCGCGCACGTCGTCGTCGGCCGGCCGGCCCGCGTCGTGGTCCCCGGCCGCCCCGTCCGCGCCCTTGGCCGCGTAGAGCGTCAGGCTCAGGACGAGCAGGCACAGGATCAGCATCATCACCGCGAAGGCCCCCCAGCCGACCAGGCCGACGACGAGGGCGCCGAGCAGCCCGTGGACGACGGCGGCGCTGACGAGGACCACGCGGGCGAAGGCGCCGGGGGCCCTGTCGCGGACCGCGGCGACGGCCAGGAGGGCGGCACAGAGCAGCAGGAAGGCGGCCGTACCGGCGCCCATCGCGTACGTCGCCGTGGACATGACGTCCGGGTCCATGCCCGCGATGGACATCGACTGGTTCGCGGTGGTGCGGCCCAGGACGATGTGGACGAAGCCGAGCACCGCCGCCTCCACGACGAGTACGACCGCGGTCGCTCCGGCCACGGATCTCCGCAGCACCACGCCACCCACACGACCCACGACGCCCCCACCCCCACAAGCACAAGCCTGTTCGACGCCTGGAGGCTACTAACGGGTAATCCTGCCGACAAGGGGCCGGGACCGCTTCGTTACGGTGGGACGCCTCGGGCGACGCCCACACGGCGGACAGGCAAAGAACGGATGGACCCTTCGTAGGGACTCGACAAAGAATCACCGGGGCCCGCTGACTCGCCGGACAGAGACCCGGGATGCGCGGCAGCGTTACTGTGCAGTCGGGGATCCCCCTTACGTGGGGCGCCACAAGGGTTTTTCGACTCCGGGTCGACTCGAGTCACACTGCGTGTGGGCAAGGTCACCATCGGGGAAGGGTCGAAAGGCCGTGTGGGCTGTCCCTAAACTCAGCTTGTTTCAAGGAGGGAGCCATCGTGCGCAAGGTGCTCATCGCCAACCGTGGCGAAATCGCAGTCCGCGTTGCTCGGGCCTGCCGGGATGCCGGGATCGCGAGCGTAGCCGTCTACGCCGACCCGGACCGGGACGCTCTGCACGTCCGAGCGGCCGACGAAGCTTTCGCGTTGGGCGGTGACACCCCGGCCGCGAGCTACTTGGACATCTCCAAGATCCTGCAGGCCGCCGCCGATTCCGGAGCGGACGCCATCCATCCCGGATACGGCTTCCTGTCCGAGAACGCCGACTTCGCCCAGGCCGTCATCGACGCGGGCCTGACCTGGATCGGCCCGCCGCCGCAGGCGATCCGCGACCTCGGCGACAAGGTCGCCGCCCGCCACATCGCGCTGCGCGCCGGCGCGCCGCTCGTGGCCGGCACGCCCGACCCGGTCTCCGGATCGGAAGAAGTCGTGGCGTTCGCCAAGGAGCACGGGCTGCCGATCGCGATCAAGGCCGCCTTCGGCGGTGGCGGTCGCGGCCTGAAGGTCGCCCGGAGCCTCGAAGAGATCCCGGAGCTCTACGACTCCGCCGTCCGCGAGGCCGTCGCCGCCTTCGGCCGCGGCGAGTGCTTCGTCGAGCAGTACCTCGACAAGCCGCGGCACGTGGAGACCCAGTGCCTGGCCGACTCCCACGGCAACGTGGTCGTCGTCTCCACCCGTGACTGCTCGCTGCAGCGCCGCCACCAGAAGCTGGTGGAGGAGGCCCCCGCGCCGTTCCTGAGCGAGGCCCAGAACGCGGAGCTGTACGCCGCCTCGAAGGCGATCCTGAAGGAGGCCGGCTACGTCGGCGCGGGAACCGTCGAGTTCCTCGTCTCCGCGGACGGCCTGATCTCCTTCCTGGAGGTCAACACCCGCCTCCAGGTCGAGCACCCGGTGACCGAGGAGGTCTCCGGCATCGACCTGGTCCGCGAGATGTTCCGCATCGCCGACGGCGAGGAGCTCGGCTACGGGGACCCCGTCCTGCGCGGTCACTCCTTCGAGTTCCGCATCAACGGCGAGGACCCGGGCCGCGGCTTCCTGCCGGCCCCGGGCACCGTCACCAAGTTCGACGCGCCGACCGGTCCGGGCGTCCGCCTCGACGCGGGCGTCGAGAGCGGCTCGGTCATCGGCCCCGCGTGGGACTCCCTGCTCGCCAAGCTCATCGTCACGGGTGCCACCCGCGAGCAGGCCCTGCAGCGGGCGGCGCGCGCGCTGGCCGAGTTCGAGGTGGAGGGCATGGCCACGGCCATCCCGTTCCACCGCGCGGTCGTCGCGGACCCGGCCTTCACGGCCGACCCGTTCACGATCCACACCCGCTGGATCGAGACCGAGTTCGTCAACGAGATCCCGGCGTTCGTGGTTCCCGCCGCGGAGGACGCCGAGGACGAGCCGGGCCGCGAGACGGTGGTCGTCGAGGTCGGCGGCAAGCGCCTCGAGGTCTCCCTGCCGTCGTCCCTGGGCATGACCCTGGCCCGTACGGCGGCCGCGGGCGGCGCGAAGCCGAAGCGCCGCGCGGCGAAGAAGTCGGGCCCGGCCGCCTCCGGCGACACGCTGGCCTCGCCCATGCAGGGCACGATCGTGAAGGTCGCGGTCGAGGAGGGCCAGCAGGTCAACGAGGGCGACCTGATCGTCGTCCTCGAGGCGATGAAGATGGAGCAGCCCCTGAACGCGCACCGTTCGGGCACGATCGTCGGCCTCTCCGCGGAGGTCGGCGCGTCGCTGACCTCGGGCGCCACGATCTGCGAGATCAAGGACTGATCCCCGCAGGCACGCGGGAACGCCGCAGGCCCCCAGGACCCGTTCGGGTCCTGGGGGCCTGCGGCGTGTGCGGGGTGAGCTGTCACCAGGTGCCGGGCGGCGCCGACCAGCTCTTCAGATAGTCCTCGAACCCTCCGTCCGCGCGGGCCTTGAACAGCATCGCCGTGCTGGTGCCCGTGGCGTAGTTGTACATGATCGCGAGGTCGTCGCGGCCGTCCTTGTTCCTGTCACCGGAGGTCAGGAGTCCGATGGAGCCGGCGTACCAGCTGCCTTCCGGGACGTCCCAGCTCTTGATGTCGTCGTTGACCCCGCCGTCGGGCCGGCCGGTCATCGTGAACAGGGCCGCGTGCCCGTTGGTGTAGTCGAACATGACGGCCACGTCGGCCCGGCCGTCACCGTTGTAGTCGCCCGAGCTGAGCTTGCTGAGGCTGTAGCTCCACTGCGCCGCGGTCCTGTTCCAGGACTTCAGGGGGGTCGCGAACCCGCCGTCGGGCTTGCCCAGCAGCGTGTACATCTCGACGGAACCGTCGCCGTGGCCGTACATGGCGAGCATGTCGTCGCGGCCGTCGCCGTTGAAGTCACCGGTGACGTGCTTGGACTCGTTCCAGCACCAGTTGCCGGCGCCGGAGCCCCAGCTGCCGAAGTGCGGGTTGAACGTGCCGTCCGCCTTCGCGAGGAAGGTGTAGCTGGCCGTGTTGCAGCCGCCGTGGTCGTACAGCATGCCCAGGTCGTCGCGGCCGTCACCGTTGAAGTCACCGGCGAAGAGCTTGGCCTTCTTCGCGTCCCAGTTGCCCGGACCGACGTACGCGCTGCGCGGCAGCTGGGTGAACGTCGCGTCGGCGTTGCCGAGGAACGTGAACATGCCGTTGGAGCCGTCGTCGTAGCCGTAGAGCGCGGCCAGGTCGTCGCGGCCGTCACCGTTGAAGTCACCGGCGACCCACTGCGCGTGGTCGTTGGCGAAGTTGTTCCAGCCGCTGTTGTACGCCAGGACGGGCGCGCTCAGCCCGCCGTTGGTCTTGGCGGGCGCGACGTAGAGCGCCGTGGTGCCGTAGCCGTAGTCGTAGACCGTGGCCATGTCCGCCCGGCCGTCACCGTTGAAGTCACCGCCCAGGTCTGTGCGCAGGTTCGCGGTGCGGTCGTTCGGCTTGTGCTCGGTGCTGACGCCCGTGGTGTGGTTGTGACGGATGTAGCCGCCCGAGAAGTCTTCGCGGGGGCCGCCGTAGACGTCGTACTCGTCCGACTGCGGGTAGCCCAGGAAGCTCTTCTCGGCGCCGAGGGCGACCCACTTCTGGCGGATCGTGCCGCGGACCGACCAGGCCTTGGCGGTGGTCGTCGTCCAGTAGATGGACGCCGTGTCGGAGGTCTGGCCCCGGTGACGGAAGTGGTTGTAGCGCCCGATGTTGTCGGTGTGCCTGATCTCGTCGGTGGTCGGGTAGCCGAGCGGGCCGCTGGGACCGCCGAGCGCGAGGTACTTCTTGTACACGGTGCCGAAGATGGACCAGGAGCCGAAGTCCGGCGTCCAGTAGATCGCGCCGCCGTCACTTCCGCTGAAGGTGCCGAACCAGCCGACGTTGTCGAAGGTCAGGCCCTCGTCGGAGGTCGGATAGCCCATGGAGCCCTTCTCGGCGCCCATGCTCATCCACTTCTCGCGGATGCCGTTCACGACCGTCCAGGCGCCGGTGCCCGGGTGCCAGTAGATGGACCCGGTGTCGCTGCCCGAACCCTCTCGGCGCAGGTGCACGAAGCGCCCCACGCCGTCGGTCGACTCGGTGATGTCGGTGGTCGGGTAGCCGAGGATCGCGGCGCCGCCCTTGGCGAGGTACTTGGCCAGGACCGGACCGCACAGCTTGCGGGCGGTGGTGGTGCCCGGCGCCGTGAAGTCCTGGCACTGGGACCACGGCGTACCGCCGAAGACCAGCTTCTTGCCGGGGCCGAAGGCCGAGCCGTTGGTCAGGACGCGGCCCGGGAACTCCCAGCTGTCGCCGTTTCCGTCGCGCGACCAGAGGTCGGCGTAGCCGTCCTTCTCGAAGTCGCCGTTGCTGGTGAGGTGGGGGTAGGCGGACCCGGTGAATCCGGTGCCGATGGAGGTCGTCCGGACGGCCGCGTCCCCGTAGACGGTCAGGTCGATCAGCGCGGGAGACGTGGTGTCGGTGGTCTTCTTGCTGGTGTACTGGTGGATCTTGCCGCTGACCGTGTCGCGGGCCCAGATCTCGGGCAGCGTGTCACCGTTGAGGTCGCCCGGGGCGATGACGGTCATGTTCTGCCAGTCGAGGTTGCCGAGCCGCTTCGGCTCGAGACCGGGCAGGTCGACCATGCCGTCCGGCTGACCGAAGTACAGCCACAGCTCGGCGCCGGCCTTGACGAGCAGGTCGGGCTTGTCGGTGTCGTCGACCTTGCCGTCACCGTTGTCGTCGTTGACGCTGCCGGTCACCACCACCTGGTCGGCCTGGTCCCAGTGCCGGTTCTCCTCGGTGTAGGTGCCCATCTCGAAGGCGTTGGCGTCGAGGGGCTCGAGGTCGCCGTCGCCCTTGCCGGGGTAGACCCACACGGTGTTGTGGCTGGCGTCGTTGTTGACCGGCCGCAGGGCGACGAGGTCCTCGTAGTAGTCCCCTTCGTTCCAGCTGCCGCGGTGGCTCAGCGACTTGGCGTTGGAGAAGGAGCCCCGCTCCAGCTTCCTCGACAGGTCGAACTGGCCGTCGCCCTTGCCGGGGTGCATCCACAGCTGGCCCGAGCCCGGGTCGACGCTCCAGATGTCGACGGAGCCGTCGCCGTTGAGGTCACCGGGCTTGTCGCGGACCGGCTGGCGCTTGGCGTAGAAGAAGTACGACTTCAGGTCGGACCGGTTGCCGGAGGCGTCCACGCTGCGGACGTACAGCATCTGCGGGCCGGCCGTGGTCGGCGTGTACTTGACGTCCACCGAGCCGCCCGGGGCCGCCGGGGCGACCTCCCGGACCTTCGGGTCGGACTCGGTCCACCACTGGTACTTGGTGATGTCCGGCTCGCCGCCCGCGTTCAGCGTGAACGTGCCCTCGGTGCGGGCGTAGGCGGTGTTGTCCGGCTGGTTCTCGGGGAACTGCGTCGAGGACACGCCCGGCAGCTGGCCGGGGCGGGTCCGGTCGATGGTGAACAGGCACTGACCGGCCCAGGGGCCGTCCGCGGCGCCGTCGTTGCCCCGCACGTCCCACCGGTAGGTAGCGCTGCCGAGCGGCGCGGCCGGGATGACGAGCTGGGCGACGTTGCCGCTGGTGACCGCGACCCGGGCCGTCTTCAGCGTGCCGTAGTCGGCGGCGTTCCAGTAGTGGAACTCGGCGGACAGCGAGTTGTCCTCGTTGTCGGCGATGCGGGCGCGCAGCACGATCTGGTCGGTCGTGCCGATCTGGCCGCCGGAGCACGGGACCGACGGGTCGGACGTGCGGTCGTACGGGGTGGCGGGCAGCGTGTTGTACCTCGTCGAGATGCGGGCGCTGTCCGGGTTGAACTTGCGCCAGGACACGTCGACGGTGTCGTTGGCGGACTTCAGACCCATGGTCCAGGCGGGCCAGTGCCAGCGGGCGGCGTCGGCGACCGCGGAGGTCACGTTCAGCTCGATGGTGTCGCCGTCACCGGGGCAGTTGCGGCCGCCGAAGGACTGGCCGGAGGAATCCACCATGCGCTTCCAGGCGGGCTGGTTGTTCCAGGTGGTGCCGCCGCCGATGGCGTCGGTGTCCCAGATCTGGAGCTCACCGGACTTGCAGCTCCAGGAACCCGCGTACTTCTGCTGGATGCGGAAGGTGGATTCGAGGATCTGCTTGTCCCACAGGGCGCCCGTGCCGACCTGGAAGAAGGTCTTGGCACAGACGGTGCCGCCGTTGGCGCCGTCCTTGGCGCAGCCGACGCGGGCGTCCTTGCTGAGCGTGCCGCCGTTCCAGTAGTTGGTGTTGGCGGAGTTGGCGAAGGCGGTGTGCTTGTAGGCGATCGCCCAGCTGGACTTCCAGTCGTCCCGCCACACCGGGTCGATGACGACCGGGTACGTGGTCTCCGGCGCCGCGAGCAGCTTGCGGTCGGGGGTGAGGGTCAGCTTGGAACCCTTGAGGTCGACGCCGAGGTCGGCCTCCTTGGTGCCGTTGGAGATGCCGTCCACGGCCGCCACCGGGTCGGCGGGGGCGGGCGCGGCCGGGGCCGGCGCGGCGGGGGCGGCCGGCGCGTCGGCGCCGGACAGGGCCTGCGGGGCGGAGGTCTTGGGGGGCGCGGCCTTGGGGGCCGCGGCCTTCGCGTCCGGGGTCGGCGTCACCGCCGTGGCTGCGGCGGCCGTCTCCGGGGTCACCGGCTTCTCGGCGCCGGAGTCCCACATCTGCGGCTTGGCCGCGCTGAAGAGGGTCTTGCCGGCGGGGTCCAGGGCGCGCAGCTCGCCGTTCGCCTCCTTCCGGAGGGTGACTCCCTTGCCTTCCAGGCCGAAGTCGAGGGAGGCGAGGGCCGGGTTGTCGGCCGCCTTGCGCGTCTTGACGACGATCTGGTGGGAGAAGCCGTTCACGTCGGCGACGACCCGGAGGTCCACGCCTTCCAGGATCTCCGCGTACGTCGCGCTGTTCCCCTGGAGCTTCGGCGCGGGCAGCGCCTTCGGCCAGGTGAGGGAGACGTCCCGGCCGTCCTTGTGCATGGTGACCAGCGGGGCCGTGCCGCCACCGGAGAAGCTGAGGCCGACGGCGGTCGCCGCGGGGGCTATCCGCCCGTTCGACTGCTTCGCCAGGGTGGTGTCCGCGTCGACGAGCTTCCCGTTGCGGTAGACGCGTACGGGCACCAGCGCGTGGTTCGCGGTGAGCGTTCCGTCCGGATTGGCCCAGACGTCGTCCGTCATCGTGCGCTTGGAGGTGAGCTCGACGGGCTTGCCCGACTTCTTCGCGTCACTCTTCGCCGTCGCCTGCGCGGCCGCCTCGGTCAGCGGCTCGTTGGCCTTGCCGGCAGCGGCGGCGGCCGGGGTCGCCGCGCCCGCGGGGGCGGCGCCGAGCAGCGTGGCAGTCAGCGCGGCGGTCAGCACGGTCGCCGTGGCGAGCGTCGGCGTCCTGCGGGAGGGCGGATCGTCGACGCGGGCGCGCGTCGGGAGTGGTCTCACTGACAGGTCCTCAAGAGTTGGTTCGGCGGCCGCGTCGGGGCGGCCTGCCCATGGACGGGACGACTTCGCACAGGCGGCTCGAGTTCGGCCTTCCCGGCGATCGGTCTCCAGTTGTTCGAATGATTTGTAGCAGCCCGGGGAAGTGGATCCGCAGGGGAGTCCCCGAGCGCTCCGACCTTGATCATTTCCCACAACTCGCGGCCGGGAAGTTCATCAGCTCAGCTGTACAACCTTTTTGTGAGTTTCCAGTCGGCATATTTTTGTCAGACTTTGCCCGCTCTTTGACCCGGGGTCACGCACAGCGAGTCCTTACGCGCTTGTTAAGTTCAGCCTTCGCTCACCAGCGCGGTGGCTCTCCACCGCGCGCGACGGCTTGGAGTGTTCGAATTTTGAGAAGATCCAAGGCGCACACCTTGCGTGCGCCTCTGAGGCGTGTCTGGCGGTGGCCCATACCAGTCCTGGCGCTCACCATGCTGACCGCCGGGCTCACCGCCACCCCCGCCATGGCGGGCGAATCCGACCTGAAACGCCCGGGCTTGCAGAAGCTCACCAAGGTCGGCGGAGCACCCGTCACCGGCAAGCCCGCGGCGGGTCCCGCCGAATCGCAGAAGAACGCGTGGAAGAATTCCGCGCCCAAGTCGGCCTGGCCGAAGGCCGGTTCGGCCGAGATCGCGCTTCCGGCCGCGTCCGCACCGCCGGTCGTCAGCCTGAAGTCGGGCCCCCAGGGCGCGGCCGGGGCCTTCGCCCTCGGCCCGGCGAACACCCCGGGCAACCCCGTCAAGGCGGGCGCGCTCCCCGTGAAGTTCGCCGCGCTCCCCGCCGCGCACGGGACGGGCCCGCAGTCCGCCCCGAAGAGCGCCGGCCGCCAGGACCCCGCGTCCGCGCCGGCGGCCGAAAGCGCACCCGCGCCGGCCGCCGGGCCGGTGAAGCTGAAGGTCGACCTGCTCGACCAGGGGGCCGCGAAGAAGGCCGGCCTGGCGAACAGCCTGCTGCTGTCCGTCAAGCGCACCGACGCCGGTACCGCGCCCGCTCCCGTCTCCGTGGAGCTGGACTACGACGCCTTCAAGAACGCGTACGGCGGCAGCTGGGGTTCCCGGCTGCGCTTCACGGCCGTTCCCGCGTGTGCGGTGACCACTCCGGACAAGCCGGAGTGCAAGGGCAGCGTCCCGGTCACCACCAAGAACGACCCGGTGACCGGCAAGCTCGTCGCCGAGTTCACGGCGCCCGCCTCGGCCCCGGCCCCGGTCACCCCCGCCGGCGACGCCGACATGAAGCTGTCCGCGGCGTCTTCCGTCACCGCGGCCGGCTCGGGCACCTCGGGCATGATGCTGGCCGCGAGCCCGGGCGCCGACGGCGCGAACGGCACGTTCAAGGCCACCTCGCTGAGCGCGTCGGGTTCCTGGCAGGCCGGCGGCTCCGCCGGTGACTTCTCCTGGTCCTACCCGATGGACATCCCCGCCTCGCTCGGCGGCCCGAGCCCCTCGCTCTCCCTCGGCTACTCCAGCGCGCAGATCGACGGCCGCACCTCGGCCTCGGCGCAGCAGACCTCCTGGGTCGGCGACGGCTGGGACCTGGCCTCGAACTACATCGAGCGGGGCTTCGTCCCGTGCAGCCAGGACAAGAAGGAGGGCTCCGGGTTCAACAACCCGAAGGACGACACCGGCGACCTCTGCCACGGCGCGCCGATGGTCACCCTGTCGCTGAACGGCGGCTCCACCCAGCTGGTCCTGGACGACACCACCAAGAAGTGGCGTCCGGCCAAGGACGACGGCTCGCGGGTCGAACTGCTCCAGGGCGCCCAGAACGGTGACAAGGAGGGTGACCACTGGAGGTTCACCAACCCCCAGGGCATCCAGTTCTACTTCGGCCTGAACAAGCTCTCCGGCTGGGCGACGGGCAAGCCCGTCACCAACTCCGCCTGGACCGTCCCGGTCTACGGCAACCAGCCGGGCGAGCCCTGCTACAACGCGGTGTTTGCCGACGCGGTCTGCGACCAGGCGTACCGCTGGAACCTCGACTACGTCGTGGACCCGCGCGGCAACGCGATGACCTACTGGTACCAGAAGGAGGTCAACCACTACGGGTCGAACTACAAGATCGCGGGCGGTTCGACCGCCCGGGCGTACGACCGTTCCGGCTGGCTGGACCACATCTCGTACGGCCTGCGCAACGACAACCTGTTCGCCGAGGCCCCGGCCCAGGTGAACTTCACCGTCGCCGAGCGCTGCCTCGTCACGGCGGACTTCAACTGCGACCCCGCGAAGCTGAAGCCGGAGGTCGCCTGGGACATCGCCAAGATGTGGCCCGACACCCCCGGTGACCAGCTCTGCGCCGCCGGCGAGGAGTGCAAGGGCCGGTTCACGCCGACCTTCTTCACCCGCAAGCGCCTGACCGAGGTCAGCACCTCGGTCTGGAACGGCACCAAGCGCAACCCGGTGGACTCCTGGCAGCTGACCCAGGACTTCCCGATGACCGGCGACGGCACGGACTACCCGTTGTGGCTCGGCGAGATCAAGCACACCGGCAAGAACGGGGCCGACACCCCGATGCCGCCGGTGAAGTTCCGCGGCAAGCAGCTCCCGAACCGCGTGGACGGCCTGGGCGACGGCAAGCCGCCGTACCTGCGCTACCGCATCGAGGCCATCGACAGCGAGACCGGCTCGACGATCCTGGCGCACTACGCCGAGCCGGAGTGCCGCGCGGCCAACCCCCGCGTGATGCCGGCCTCGCCGGAGTCGAACACGCTGCGCTGCTACCCGGTGGTCTCCGAGATCCCGGACCCGAACGACCCGAAGCGCGAGAAGAAGCTCTACGTCACCGACTGGTTCCACAAGCACATCGTGGACTGGGTCCAAGAGGAGGACCGCAACGGCAACTCGCCGACGCGGCGCACCGAGTACCAGTTCCTCGGCAACCCGGCGTGGGCCTTCGACGACGAGACCGAGACCATGCGGCCGAAGACCCGCACCTGGTCCCAGTGGCGCGGCTACGAGCGGGTCCGCACCTTCATCGGCTCGGCGCCGGACAAGCGCTCGCAGACCGAGACGCTGTTCTTCCGGGGTCTCGACGGTGACCGGCTCGCCCCCTCGGGCGGCAAGAAGTCGGTCAAGGTCAAGGACTCCGAGGGCAACGAGATCGCGGACCACCGCCTCTACGCCGGCCAGACCCGCGAGGTCCTGGCCTACAACGGCGAGGGCGGCGCCCTCGAGGCGGCGACCACGTACACCCCGTGGATCTACGGCCCCACGGCCACGCGCCTGCGCAAGGGCGCGACGGCCGACGAGGACCTGGAGCCGCAGCAGGCGTTCGTCCAGCAGACGACGAACGTCAACTCCCGGATCCTGCTGTCGGAGGGGCGCGGGTGGCGCCGGACGGCGATGGAGACCAAGTACGACAACCGCGGCTTCGCCGAATGGGTGTCGAACAAGGGCGACGTCGCCGACCCGTCGGACGACAGTTGCACCCGTTACGAGTACGACTCGGACGAGACGCGCTGGATCATCGCGCGGCAGAAGCGGGTGGAGAACGTCGCCAAGGCGTGCGACGCGGCGACCGTGCAGCGTCCTGCGGACGTGACGTCGGACTCCCGGATGTACTACGACGCGGCCGGCAACCTGAAATCCGCTGAGTCGCTGTCCGGGTACTCCGGCGGCAACCCGGTCTACACAACGGACGGCAGCGCGACCTTCGACGTCTACGGGCGAATGAAGTCCTCGACGGACGTGTTCGGCAAGACCTCGAAGGTGGACTACACGCCCGCCTCGGGTCAGATCGTCACCAAGGTCGTCACCACCAACTCCGCCGGTCACACCTCGACGACGGAGACCGACCAGGGCCGCGGTTCGGTCCTGGTCAAGCAGGACACCAACGGCCGCCGCCAGGTGATGCAGTACGACGGCCTCGGCCGGCTGCTGAAGGTCTGGTCCCCGGACCGCGACCCGCTCTCGAAGTCGCCGGACGGCGAGTTCTCGTACGACGTCCGCACCGACGGCCCGGTCGTCATCTCCACCAAGAGTCTGCTGGACGACGGTACCTACCGCACCAGCTACGACATCTACGACAGCAGCCTGCGCATCCGCCAGACCCAGATGGAGGCGCTGGGAGGCGGTCGGCTCATCTCCGACACCTTCTACAACAGCCTCGGCCAGGTCTGGAAGAGCAACGGCGCCTACTACACGGCCGGTGAACCCTCGGGCGTCCAGTGGGCCCCGAAGGACAACGAGGTCACGTCTTCGACGGTGACCGAGTACGACGGCTCCGGCCGCTCGACCGCGCAGATCTCGCGCAAGTTCGGCCTGGAGACCTCCCGTACGACCACCTCGTACGGCGGCGACAACATCACCGTCGACCCTCCGAAGGGCGAGACCCCGACCCGGGCCTTCCTGGACGGTGAGGGCCGCAAGACGGAGCTTCGTTTCTTCCGCTCGGACTCACCGACGGGCGCATACGACAAGACCTCGTACGCCTACAACCAGCGCGGAATGCTGGAGTCCGTCGTCAGCCAGGCCGGCGACAAGTGGAGCTTCGAGTACGACATCCGCGGTCGCCAGACCAAGCAGACGGACCCCGACAAGGGCACGTCGACGATGACGTACGGCCAGGGTGACCGACTGGCGACTCTCACGGACGGCAGGGGCAAGGTCACAGCCCCGGAGTACGACGATCTGGGACGCGTCATCGCCACCCATGAGGGTTCGGCGACGGGCCCGAAGCTGACCTCGACCACGTACGACACCCTGCCGGGTGCCGTCGGCCTTCCGGTCGCTTCGACCCGCTATGTCAACGGCAACGCCTACACGCAGGAGGTGACCGGCTACGACAGCGAGTACCGCCCGACGGGGTCGAAGATCACCATTCCTGCCTCGGAGGGTGCCCTGGCCGGTTCGTACAGTTTCACCAGTGGATACCGGCCCAACACCGGCCTGACCGCCTGGTCGAGCCAGCCTGCCGTCGGTGGCCTGCCCGCCGAGATGACCACCATGAAGTACAACCACCTCGAACTGCCCACCATCATGGGTGTTCAGGGGAAGACCTTCGTCGGCAAGGTCGACTACTCGCCCATGGGCGACGTGCTGCGCACGGAGTCCGGCCCGGCCGGATCCCAGGTCTACTCGACCAACTTCTTCGACGAGCAGACACGCCGACTCACCCGGACGGTCAACGACCGGGAGAAGTCGCCGAGCCGGATCAACGACACGTCGTTCGACTACGACGCCGTCGGCAACATCTTGAAGGTCACTGACAAGGAGGGTTCGGAGGCCACTCCGACCACCGACGTCCAGTGCTTCGCGTACGACTACCTGCGCCGTATGAACGACGCGTGGACCGCGACGGACGACTGCGCGGCTCAGCCGGGCGCAAACGGTCCCGACTCGAAGCCCCAGGTCGGCGGTCCGAGCGCGTACTGGAGCTCGTACAGCTTCGACGCGGCGGGCAACCGCACCAAGGAGGTCCAGCACTCCCCCACCGGTGACCTCACCAAGGACGTCACCCGTGCGTACACCTACGGCACGCCCGGCCAGGCCGGCGCCAACGGTCTGAAGAAGGTTGACACCACCGGACCCGGTGGATCCCGCACCGAGTCCTACTCGTACGACGAGGCGGGCAACACCAAGACCCGCACCATTCAGGGCGAGACACAGAACCTGGAGTGGGACGCCGCGGGCCAGGTGTCGAAGGTAACCAAGGGCGCGGAGACGACGGAATTCGTCTACGACTCCGAGGGCAACCGGCTGATCAAGCGCGAGCCGTCCGGTACCACGCTCTACCTGCCGGGCACCGAGGTGAAGCTCACAGTGGCGGGCAAGTTGGAGAGCACCCGCTACTACGCCCACCCGTCCGGCCCGACGATGGTCAAGACGGCCAAGGACGGCGTCGTCACGACTTCGTACCTGCTGTCCGACAAGAACGGCACGGCGACCACGGCCGTGGACGCCACCACCTCCGCTGTCACTCGCCGCAAGTTCACGCCGTACGGAGAGGCCCGCGGTGCGGTCCCGTCCGTCTGGCCGGGCAAGAAGGGGTTCATCGGCGGAGAGAGCGACGAATCCATAGGGACCGTCCATCTCGGCGCTCGTGAGTACGACCCGGCCACTGGCCGGTTCCTGTCGGTCGACCCCATAGTCGACTACAGCGAGCCCAAGCAGATGAACGCCTACGTCTACGCGAACAACTCGCCGGTGACGTTCAGCGACCCCACTGGCCTGTCGATCTCGCCGCCCACAATGCCGATCAAGGACTTCTCGGACGCCGAGGCGGCCTGGGCGAACATGATCCAGGGCAAGAGTGCACTGGACATCGCGCTCGAAGTCGCGATGGGCATCCTGAAGGACGCGTCGGGCTACAACGACATCCGCGACTGCCTGGGCGGCGACTGGGGCGCGTGCGCCGGACTTGCCCTGGACGCGGCACTGCCGTTCGCGGGACGCGCCAAGCGCATCATCAAGGCGCTGGACCGCGCGTGGGACGCCTTCAACAGCTGGTCGCACAAGCTCGCGTTGGCGCGAGACATCCTCAGGCGCGTCGAGCGCTTCCAGCAAGCGATGGCCAAGTACGCCGAGGACCTGGCCGAGTGGAAACGCCAGATAGAGGAAGCCGCCGAACGCGCGAGAAAGCTGGAGGAGGAAGCCGCGGCGGCCCGCAGAGCCCTCCAGGAGGCAGCAGCCGCAGCCGCCAAGAAGGCCGACGAAGCCAAGGCGACGGCGGCCAGGCAGGGCAAGGCCTCCGCGGCGAAGGCCAAGAAGGCCGACGGCGACGGCAAGGCCTCGAAGTCTTCTGAGACGAAGAAGGGTGACGGCCCCAAGAAGTCGGACGGCGGGGACGGCGATTCCGGCGAGACGATGCACTCCGGCGGGAACTCGGGACGCTCCGGGAACTCCGAAGCGGCATCGGGCTGCAGCACCAACAGCTTCGTGCCCGGTACGCAGGTCCTCATGGCGGACGGCAGCTCCAAGCCGATCGAGGAGGTCCGGATCGGCGACAGTGTCTTGGCCACCGACCCGGAGACGGGCGAGAGCAAGGCCGAAGCGGTCGTGGCCGAGATCAAGGGCCAGGGTGTCAAGCACCTGGTCGAGGTCACCGTGGACACCGACGGCCCCCAGGGAGCCGCCGAGGCGTCGGTCACCGCGACCGAAGGCCACCCCTTCTGGATCCAGGAGCTCGGTGAGTGGGTCGACGCGACAGACTTGAAGTCGGGTGAACGGCTCCAGACCAGCTCTGGCAGCCACCTCCAGATCACCGGGCTCAAGCGGTGGACGGTCCCTACGGCCACGGTCTACAACCTGACCATCGCCACCCTCCACACCTACTACGTGCTGACTGGGCCTGACCCGGTCCTGGTGCACAACAGCAGCAACAACTGCAATTCCATGCCTCGGAACCAGGCCGAGGACATTGCCAAGTACCTGGGCTACACCAACACCAAGAAGAAGTCGGCCGCAGGCCCGATGATCTGGGAGAACAAGAAGGCCGGTGGCGGGCAGCCCCGCTACATCACCTACGACAAGATGGGCCACAAGGGGGGCATCTTCAAGGGCGCAAACTTCAAGGACCCGTTCAAGTCGACCAAGGACACCGCGCGGGACGGGACGTACGATTTGGATGTGTCCCCCACCGGAGATGTCCTCGGCCTCAAATGGGTCGCGAAATGACCTCGGAACTCACCGTCACTCCTCGCGACGAAATGGTGGCCTCGGAACTCTCGGAGGCGCACGGCTGGGACGGCTACGCGGCAGAGCTGCGCGATCTGGTCCTCACGGCAATCGAGGCCAGCGGTGTCGACACTCTGGAAGTCAGCGAATTGCTGGTGGGCGAGCCGCTGCCCGACAAGTACTCGGGAATCCGCAACGGCCTGAACATCGCTCCGACGCCGGCAGTCGAACTCGTCCTGCGCATGGTCGCCGGATACGGGCCCTACTGCCGACTGGTCAACGGTGCAAAGCTGCACATCCAGACCGGATGGGATGGTGCCGTGTACCTCTACATGGCTCCGGAGGCGAGCGCGCGTCTGATGGAGTGGCAAGGCGATGCTTCGCGCCTCGAATGGGCCTCGGTTGGACCAGATCTCTCCGAGGTTTCGAAACCTGTCGATACCGTCGCGGATGACGCCTTCTGGGCCTCCGTGGCGGCATCGACGGGCGGTTTGGTCCTCTTGTGTGAGCGTTGGGCACACGGATCGCACGGCTGCCGATGGTTCCTTGTGACAGAGGAGAACATCGCGGAGATCGCCGAGACCGTCCGGCCCCGGTCCCTCCTGTCCGCGGTCGCCGACCCGGACCTGGGGTCCGGACCGCATCTGGTGGACGCCGACTTCACTGCCTTCAGATCGCCCCTACTGCCCGGAGAGCTGGCGTACCTGGCCTATCCGGGTGGTATCGACGATCCAGCGGACGAGTTGAGGGAGGGCTACTCGCTCGCCCTCAGGGACTCGGTGCCGGCTGAGTGGTGCGCGGTCGTACCGGACTCAGATGGAGTGGCCCGAGGGGTCTGGGAGGACCCCCGGGACGTGTAGCACGGCCATGAAGCCCCGAAGCCCCGTCAGGCAAAGCCTGGCGGGGCTTCGGCGTAACCACAGCGACGTCGCGCCGGGCTGCGGCATGACAGCGACTCGACGCAGGCGGGCGGCCCTCACCGCCGCCGCAGGTCCGCCACCCTCGCCCGCTCCCGTTCCCCCGGCTGCGCGTCGTGCAGCGCACCCGCGCTGCGCAGCTGCGCCGTCGGGCCGCCGCGGCGCTGGACCGGGAGGGGGGACTCGCGGCGGGGGCGGCGGCCCGCCATGCCGTCGCCGGACGCGCCGGGGGCCGCCGCGCCGCCCGCCACCGTGATCTGGACGCCCTGGTCCGCCAGTGCCTGGAGTTCCGTGCCCGCGCGGTCGTCGTGCGGCGGGGGCTCGTCCGTCACCAGGCGGGTCATCACATCGGTCGGCACCGTCTGGAACATGGTGTCCGTGCCGAGCTTCGTGTGGTCCGCCAGGACCACGACCTCGGCGGCCGCCTGGACCAGCGCCCGGTCCACGCTCGCGGAGAGCATGTTGGACGTGGACAGCCCGCGCTCGGCGGTGAGGCCGCTCCCGGACAGGAAGGCCCGCGAGACCCGCAGCCCCTGGAGGGACTGCTCGGCGCCGCTGCCCACCAGGGCGTAGTTGGACCCGCGCAGGGTTCCGCCGGTCATCACCACCTCCACCCGGTTGGCGTGGGCCAGCGCCTGGGCGACCAGGAGGGAGTTGGTCACCACGGTCAGGCCGGGCACCCGGGCGAGCCGGCGGGCCAGCTCCTGGGTCGTGGTGCCCGCGCCGACGACGATGGCCTCGCCCTCTTCGACGAGGGAGGCCGCGACATCGGCGATGGCGGTCTTCTCCGCCGTCGCGAGATGGGACTTTTGCGGAAAGCCGGACTCTCGCGTGAAACCGCCCGGTAGTACCGCACCGCCGTGCCGGCGGTCGAGGAGTCCTTCTGCCTCCAGTGCCCGCACGTCCCGACGTACGGTCACTTCGGAGGTCTGGACGACGCGGGCGAGCTCCCGGAGCGACACCGCTCCGTTGGCCCGCACCATTTCGAGGATCAATTGGCGACGTTCTGCAGCGAACACGAAACTGACAGTAACCCCAACGACCGTCTTCTTTCAGCTCCTTGCATCGGAATACCGAAGTTGTCCG
The DNA here is from genome assembly GCF_040611715.1 of Streptomyces sp. NPDC006544. NCBI lineage: Bacteria > Bacillati > Actinomycetota > Actinomycetes > Kitasatosporales > Streptomycetaceae > Streptomyces > Streptomyces sp. NPDC006544. The sequence continues at coordinate 18,280 of NZ_JBEXOV010000015.1, forward strand.
TACTGCGACCCCGCTAGTGGTATACGCCGTCGGCCCGCCGCGCCCCTGCTCCGCGACGGGCCGGCGGCCCACTCCAAAGCCCTTGCTCAGAAGGGCCGTTACCGGTACTTAGGCCTCGCCGGCGGCCTTGCGCGTGTGCAGCTGGCGCGCGACCTCGGCGATCGAGCCCGACAGCGAGGGGTACACGGTGAACGCGTTTGCGATCTGCTCGACGGTCAGGTTGTTGTCCACGGCGATCGAAATGGGGTGGATGAGCTCGCTCGCGCGCGGCGCGACGACCACGCCGCCCACGACGATCCCGGTCCCGGGCCGGCAGAACAGCTTCACGAAGCCGTCCCGGATGCCCTGCATCTTGGCGCGCGGGTTGCGCAGCAGCGGAAGCTTCACGCAGCGGGCGTCGATCTTGCCGGAGTCCACGTCGGCCTGGGTGTAGCCGACGGTGGCGATCTCGGGGTCGGTGAAGACGTTCGACGAGACCGTCTTCAGGTTCAGCGGGGTCACCGCGTCGCCGAGGAAGTGGTACATCGCGATGCGCCCCTGCATGGCGGCCACGGACGCCAGGGCGAAGATCCCGGTCACGTCACCGGCCGCGTACACGCCGGGCGAGGAGGTGCGCGAGACCTTGTCGGTCCAGATGTGCCCGGAGTCCTTGAGCCTGACCCCGGACTCCTCCAGGTTCATGCCGGTGGTGTTGGGGACCGCGCCGACCGCCATCAGGCAGTGCGTGCCCGTGATGACCCGGCCGTCGGAGAGGGTCACCTCGACCCGGTCGCCCACCCGCTTGGCGGACTCGGCGCGGGAGCGGCCGATGACGTTCATGCCGCGGCGGCGGAAGACGTCCTCGAGGACGGCGGCGGCGTCCGGGTCCTCGCCGGGCAGCACGCGGTCGCGGGAGGACACGAGGGTCACCCGGGAGCCGAGGGCCTGGTAGGCGCCGGCGAACTCGGCGCCGGTCACGCCGGAGCCGACCACGATGAGCTCCTCGGGGAGCTCGTCGAGGTCGTAGACCTGGGTCCAGTTCAGGATCCGCTCGCCGTCGGGCATCGCGTCGGGGATCTCGCGGGGGTGCCCGCCGGTCGCGATGAGCACGGCGTCGGCCGTCAGGATCGTCTCGCTGCCGTCGGCCGCGGTGACGATGACGTCGCGCGTGCCGTCGATGCCCTGCGGGCCGCCGAGCTTGCCGCGGCCCCGGACGACGCGGGCGCCGGCCCGGGTGACGGAGGCGGTGATGTCGTGCGACTGGGCGAGCGCGAGCCGCTTGACGCGCCGGTTCACCTTGCCGAGGTCCACGCCGACGACCCGCGCGGCCTGCTCGATGTGCGGGGTGTCGTCGGCGACGACGATGCCGAGCTCCTCGTACGACGAGTCGAAGGTCGTCATGACCTCGGCGGTCGCGATGAGGGTCTTGGAGGGGACGCAGTCGGTGAGCACCGACGCCCCGCCCAGGCCGTCGCAGTCCACGACGGTCACCTCCGCGCCGAGCTGGGCCCCCACGAGGGCCGCCTCATACCCGCCTGGTCCGCCGCCGATGATCACGATCCGGGTCACGAAAACTCCGCCTCACGTCTACCCGGCCGGCTGCCGCCCCGGCCGGGGCTTCCGGGGGTCTCCCCGGGGGATGCATTCCGTGCCCCATTGTCCCGCACGCATCAAGGTGCTTCACCCCCAGGCCGCCGTACGGGCGCCGGCACGGCCCCGGCGCGGCCCCGGCGCGCGCAAGGCCAGGCCAGGGGCCTGCCGGCCGGTGGCGGGGCCCGCCGGTGTCCGGAGGGCGGGCCCGGCGGCCCGTCCCGGATGCCGGGCCCGGACCCGGCCGGACACGCGGCGGAGGTTGTCCCTCCCGTACTCTCGACCTCATGTCGCTCTACGCCGCGTACGCCGGCAACCTCGACCCGCGGCTGATGACGCGCCGCGCCCCCCATTCGCCGCTGCGCGGCACGGGCTGGATCAACGACTGGCGGCTGACCTTCGGCGGCGAGCAGATGGGCTGGGAGGGCGCGCTGGCGACGATCGTCGAGGCGCCGCGCCACCAGGTCTTCGTGGCGCTGTACGACGTCGCGCCGCTGGACGAGGACTCCCTGGACCGCTGGGAGGGCGTCGGGCTCGACATCTACCGCCGCATGCGGGTACGGGTGCACACGCTGGACGGCGAGGAAGCGGCCTGGATCTACGTCCTGAACGGCTACGAGGGCGGCCTGCCGTCCGCGCGCTACCTGGGCGAGCTGGCCGACGCCGCCGAGTCCGCGGGCGCGCCCCACGACTACGTGATGGAACTGCGCAAGCGCCCCTGCTGACGCCGGTCCGGGGCGGAGCCCCTCACGGGCCCCCGGCGACGGCGCCGCACGGCCCGCACGCCCTCGGGGGACTATTCGGCGGAAACGACAAGACAACGATCCGAACACCGTGAGCTGCGCCATCTACGCGCGTAGGCCCGGAGCGGCTACGCTCTTCCGCGTGAACGCATCTGTTACCGACCCCTTCGCCGCCGCCGACGCCGCCGCCGCCCGCCTGATCGAGCTGACCGGCGCCGAGACCCACGATGTCGCCCTCGTGATGGGCTCCGGCTGGGCCCCCGCCGCAGAGGCGCTCGGTGCGCCCGAGGCCGAGTTCCCGGTCACCGAGCTCCCCGGCTTCCCGCCCCCCGCCGTCGAGGGCCACGGCGGCAAGATCCGCTCGTACAAGATCGGCGACAAGCGCGCGCTGCTCTTCCTCGGCCGGACCCACTACTACGAGGGCCGCGGCGTCGCCGCCGTCGCCCACGGCGTGCGCACCGCCGTCGCCGCCGGCTGCAAGACCGTCGTCCTGACCAACGGCTGCGGCGGTCTGCGCGAGGGCATGAAGCCCGGTCAGCCCGTGCTGATCAGCGACCACCTCAACCTGACGGCGACCTCGCCGATCGTCGGCGCGAACTTCGTGGACCTGACCGACCTGTACTCGCCGCGCCTGCGCGCGATGTGCAAGGAGATCGACGAGACCCTCGAAGAGGGCGTCTACGTGCAGTTCCCCGGCCCGCACTACGAGACCCCGGCCGAGATCAACATGATCCGCGTCATGGGCGCCGACCTGGTCGGCATGTCCACCGTGCTGGAGGCCATCGCCGCCCGTGAGGCCGGCGCCGAGGTGCTCGGCATCTCCCTGGTCACCAACCTGGCGGCCGGCATCTCCGGCGAGCCGCTCAACCACGAAGAGGTGCTCCAGGCCGGCCGCGACTCGGCCGCGCGCATGGGCACGCTGCTGACCCAGGTCCTCGCCCGGATCTGACGAGCGAACCGACCGACCGACGAGAGGTAGTGCAGGACGTGCAGGACGCGCAGGACGATCTGATCGCACGGGCCCGGGCCTGGCTGGCCGAGGACCCGGACCCGGAGACGGCGGCCGAGCTCGCCGCACTCCTCGACGCCGGTGACACGGCCGAGCTCGCGGACCGCTTCCGCGGCCTGCTGCAGTTCGGCACCGCCGGGCTCCGCGGCGAGCTGGGCGCGGGCCCGATGCGGATGAACCGGAGCGTGGTCATCCGGGCCGCGGCGGGTCTCGCGGCCTACCTCAAGGCCCAGGGCCACGCCGGCGGCCTGGTCGTCGTCGGCTACGACGCGCGCCACAAGTCGGCGGACTTCGCCCGTGACACCGCCGCCGTCATGACCGGCGCCGGGCTGCGCGCGGCCGTCCTGCCCCGCCCGCTGCCCACGCCCGTCCTCGCGTTCGCCATAAGGCACCTGGGCGCCGTCGCCGGCGTCGAGGTGACCGCGAGCCACAACCCTCCCCGGGACAACGGCTACAAGGTCTACCTCGGCGACGGTTCGCAGATCGTCTCCCCGGCCGACGCCGAGATCGCGGCGCAGATCGACGCGATCGCCGCGCTGGCCGACGTACCGCGCCCCGACAGCGGCTGGCAGGACCTCGGCGAGGAGGTCCTGGAGGCCTACCTGGAGCGCACGGACGCCGTCCTGACCCCCGGTTCCCCCCGGGGCGTGCGGACCGTCTACACGGCCATGCACGGCGTCGGCAAGGACGTGGTCCTGGCCGCCTTCGCCCGCGCCGGCTTCCCGGCCCCGGTCCTGGTGGCCGAGCAGGCCGAGCCGGACCCGGCCTTCCCGACGGTCGCCTTCCCCAATCCGGAGGAGCCGGGCGCGATGGACCTGTCCTTCGCGACGGCCGCCCGGGCCGAGCCGGACATCGTCATCGCGAACGACCCGGACGCCGACCGCTGCGCGGTGGCCGTCCCGGACGACGCCTCGGCCTCCGGCTGGCGGATGCTGCGCGGCGACGAGGTCGGCGCGCTGCTCGCCGCCCACCTGGTGCACAAGGGCGCCGAGGGCGTCTTCGCCGAGTCCATCGTCTCCTCCTCCCTCCTCGGGCGGATCGCGCGGGCGGCGGGCGTCGGCTACGAGGAGACCCTCACCGGATTCAAGTGGATCTCCCGCGTCGAGGGCCTGCGCTACGGGTACGAGGAGGCGCTCGGCTACTGCGTGGACCCCGAGGGCGTCCGCGACAAGGACGGCGTCACGGCCGCCCTGCTCGTCGCCGAACTGGCCTCGGAGCTCAAGGAGCAGGGCCGGACCCTGACCGATCTGCTGGACGACCTGGCGATGGCCCACGGGCTGCACGCCACGGACCAGCTGTCGGTCCGCGTCGAGGACCTGTCGGTGATCGCCTCGGCGATGGCGGCGCTGCGCGCGCAGCCGCCTCTCTCGCTGGCGGGCCTGCGGGTCGCCTCGGCGGAGGACCTGAACCGGGGCACGGCCACGCTCCCGCCCACGGACGGGCTGCGCTATTACCTCGAGGGCGACTACACGGCACGGGTGATCGTCCGCCCGTCGGGTACGGAGCCCAAGCTGAAGTGCTACCTGGAGGTCGTGGTCCCGGTGGCGGACGCCGCGGACCTCGCCCCGGCCCGCGCCCGCGGCCGGGAGGTCCTCGAGGCGATCAAGAAGGACCTGGCGGCCGCGGCGGGCATCTGACCCGTCCGGCGCCCCCGCACGGCCCACCGGCCCCGGACCTCTCGGCCTCTCGGCCTCTCGGTCCGGGGCCGGTCGCCGTCCGGCGCCCCGGGGTGGGGCGCCGCCTCAGGAGCGGCCGGTGACGTGGCCGCCGTCCACGCGCAGGACGTGGCCCGTGACGAACTCCGCGTCCGCGAGGTAGAGGACCGCCTGCGAGATCTCCGCGACCTCGCCGACCCGGTCGAGCAGCGCGAGCCCCCCGAACGCGTCCACGTCGGCGCCCTCGTGCAGCGGCGTGCGCACGATGCCGGGCGCCACGAGGTTGACGCGGATGCCGTCGGCCGCGAGCTCCGCCGCCAGGCTCACCGTCAGCCCGTGCACACCGGCCTTGCTCGCCACCGGCGCCGAGGCCGGGAAGCCGGCCAGGCCGTGGTCCACCAGGACGGTGCCGATGTTGACCACCGCGGCGCCGCGCCCCTGCGTGCGCACCCCCCGTACAAAGGCCTGGGTGGTGAGGTAGGTGCCCTTGAGGTTGTGGGTCAGGAAGCCGTCCAGTTCCTCCTCGGTGACCTCGGTGAAGGGCTTGGACGCGAAGGTCCCGGCGTTGTTCACGAGGACGTCGACGGTTCCGAAGCGGTCGAGGGCGGTGCGCACGAGCGCCTCGCCGGTGCCCGGGTCGGCGATGTCGCCCGCGGCCCAGGCGGTGCGCTCCGGCCTGCCGAGGGCGGCCGCGGCCTTGGCGAGGCGGTCGGCGTCGCGGCCGTTGAGGACGACGTTGGCGCCGGCCTCCAGGAAGGCGCGGGCGATGTCCAGGCCGATGCCGCTGGACGAGCCCGTGACGAGGGCGGTACGGGCGCCGTGGACGGCGGTGGCGTGGGTCGTGACATCGGACATGGTGGAGGTGCCTTTCGTATCCGACCGGTTCGACCGGTCGGCGCGTCTCGCTGACACCGGAAACGTACGGCCCGTCAACTCATCACACCACGACCGATTTTGAAGCATGTGATAATCCACGGTTATGGATGTCGACCTGCGAGACCTGGAGCTCCTGGAGGCGATGGCCGAGACCGGCTCGCTGACCGCCGCCGCCTCACGGCTCTACGTGAGCCAGCCCGCCCTCAGCCAGCGCCTGACCCGGCTGGAGGACCGGCTGGGGATGCGGCTCTTCGAGCGCGCGGGCCGCAGGCTGGTGCCGAACCCGGCCGGCCGCAGGATGCTCGTCGCCGCGCGGCACGTCCTCGGTGAACTGGAGTCGGCCACCCGTGACCTGCGGGACATCCGTGACGGCAGGGACCGCCGGGTGCGCTTCGCCGCGCAGTGCAGCACCACTTTCCCGTGGCTGCCCCCCGTACTGCGCGCCTTCCGCGCACGGGAGCCGGACACCGAGGTGCGGATCGTCACGGTCCCCGACGACGCGCCGATCCCGGCCCTCCTCGCCGACCTCGTCGACGTCGCCCTGGTCACCAAGCAGGACGTGCAGATGGACCGGGTGCGGCTGAGCCCGCTGTTCGAGGACGAGATGGTGGCCGTGGTGCCCGCCGGGCACCCCTGGGCGTCCCGCACGCACGTGACGGCCCGCGACTTCACGGGCGTGGACCTGGTCCTCTACGACGTCTACGACCAGAGCCGCGCCCCCGCGCAACCGCTGCCGATCCCCCCGGGTGCCCGGCCCGCCCGCATCACCACCATGCCCCTGGTGACCGACCTGGTCATCGAGATGGCGGCGGGCGGACAGGGCGTGGCGATCCTGCCGAACTGGGTGGCCGCGCCGTACTCCTCCTCGCACGGCCTCGCCCTGGTCCGCATCGGGGCCCGGCCCCTGACCCGCACGTGGTTCTGCGCCACCCGCCCCGGCCCCCTTCCGCCCCGGCAGGCCGCCTTCGTGGAGGAGCTGACGGCCCACCTCACGGGCCCGCGCCTCCCCTGAAGGGGACGAGGCCGACGCCCCGGGGCGCGACCCGGCCGGGCCGGAGCTCCCCGCCCTCGCGATCCGTCAGGAAGGAGTCGGCAGGACCACGTCGCCCAGGGTCGGCACCGCTTCCGGGCGGGAGCGGACGGCTTCGCTGCACTCCCAGGCCCTCGGCGGGTCCGAGTCCGGGCCGCCCAGGACCACCGGCCCCGTTCCCGCGGACACGGCTTCGCTGTCCGACAGCGTGCACACGATCTGCGACAGGGCCACCGGCGGCAGGTCCTCCGGCTTGCGGCTGAGGCGGACCGTCCCGGCCGGGTCCCCGGGCCGCGGCGCGGCCGCCGTCAGCCCGGCCGGGACGCCGGTCGTGAAGCCCGCGTCCCGTTCCTGCGGCGACGGCTCCCGCTGCAGCGCCTCCAGCAGGGCCTGGCTGACCAGCACCACCACGTCCCGGGACGGCTTCTTCTCCGGCATCGGCACCACCCGCTCGACGCCGACCAGCTGGGCTCCGCAGACCAGTTCCACCGTGGCCCGGATGCCCTGCACCGCGGCCGACCCGGTCGACGGCTTGGCCGGGGTGTCGCAGGACACCCGCGAGGGCGCCGCGCCCACGTCCACCGGCACGGTGGACGCCTGGATGCCGCACCCGGCGAGGGCCAGCCCCGAAAGGGCGAGACCGCCCAGGGCCGCGACCGCCGGACCGCGCACCCGGCCACGGCTGCCACTGCGACTGCCACTGCCACTGCCACTGCGACTAAGACTCGTCTTCATGCGCGATCACCTTCCCCACGTCCATCGGCAGCCGCAGGGTGAACAGCGCACCGCCCTCCGCCCTGTTCGCGGCGGTGATGTCGCCGCCGTGGATGTGCGCGTTCTCCCTCGCGATGGACAGGCCCAGCCCGCTGCCGTCCGACTTGGGCCGCGAGGCGCTCGCCTTGTAGAAGCGGTCGAAGACGTGCGGCAGCACGGCCTGGGGGATGCCCGGACCGTTGTCCCGCACCGCGATGACCAGCCACTCCCCCTCGACCAGCACGGAGACCCGTACCGGCGAACCGCCGTGCTTGAGGGCGTTGCCGATCAGGTTGGCCAGGATCACGTCCAGACGCCGGGGGTCGAGGCGCGCCACGATCCCGCGCTCCGCGTCCAGTTCGACGGCGTCGAGCCAGGCCCGCGCGTCGATGCAGGCCGTCACCTGGTCGGCGACGTCCACGTCGTCCAGCACCAGCCGCGCCGTCCCCGCGTCGAAGCGGGTGACCTCCATCAGGTTCTCGACCAGGTTGTTCAGCCGCCGGGTCTCGCTCACGACCAGCGCGACCGCCGGTGCGATCATCGGGTCGAGGTCGTCGACCTCTTCCTCCAGCACCTCGGCGACCGCCGTCAGGGCCGTCAGCGGCGTGCGCAGTTCGTGGGACATGTCCGCGACGAACCGCCGGCTGGACTCCTCCCGCGCGCTCATGTCGGCCACCTTCTTCTCCAGCGCCTCCGCCGTCTTGTTGAAGGTGTGCGCCAGGTCGGCGAGTTCGTCCGTCCCCGACACCTCCAGGCGGTGGTCCAGCTCCCCCTCGCCGAGCCGCCGCGCCGCGTCGCCCAGCCGCTGTACGGGCTTGAGCACGGTCCGGGCCGCGGCCTGCGCGAGCAGCGCGGAGCCGAGCAGCGCGAGGCCGGTGGCGATGGTCAGCGACCAGGCCAGGGCGTTGAGGTCGTCGCGCTCCTGGGCGAGGGACTTGTACATGTAGCCGGTGGGGCCGCCGCCCACGATCCGGGTGCCGCCGACCAGGTACGGGTTGCCGTGCGGCTTCGTCCGCTGCCAGTACATGTGGTACTCGGCGTCGTTGACCGCCGTCGTCTTCTGCCGGTCGTTGACCGCGCGCTGGAGCGACTTCGGCACGTCGGACAACCCGAAGGCGTCGGGCCCGGCCGCGCCGGTCACCTTCGTGCCGTCCTTGCGCTCGCCCAGGAGCAGCACGCTGTAGCCGGGGCTGCTGCCCGCCATCATCTCGGCGGTGCGCTGCAGTTCCTCCTGTGTCGGATCGGCGGGCAGCGCGGCGGCCCGGTTCTGCATCTCCTGCCGGAAGTCGCCGAGGGCGGCGTCCTGGGTACGGTCCAGGACGGCCTGGCGGTTGAGCCAGTACGCGATCCCGGACGCGGAGACGGCGGTGGTCAGCGCGACCAGGGCGAACACGATGAGGAGCCTCAGCCGCAGGCTGGTCCAGCGCCGGCCCGCGAAGAGGGCTCTGATCACTGAGGGGAGTCCAGTCGGTAGCCGACGCCCCGCACCGTGCGGATCAGGGTGGGCGACGAGGGCACTTCCTCGACCTTGGCGCGCAGCCTCTGCACGCACGCGTCGACGAGGCGCGAGTCGCCCAGGTAGTCGTGCTCCCAGACGAGCCGCAGCAGTTGCTGCCGGGAGAGCGCCTGGCCGGGCCTGCGGCTGAGTTCCAGCAGCAGCCGCAGCTCGGTCGGGGTGAGCTGGAGGTCCTCCCCGTTCTTCGTCACCGTCATGGCGGACCGGTCGATGACCAGCGGGCCGAACACGGCGGTGTCGGTGGACTCCCGCTCGCCGCGGCGCAGCACGGCCCGGATGCGGGCGTCGAGCACCCGGCCCTGGACGGGCTTGACGACGTAGTCGTCGGCTCCGGACTCCAGGCCCACGACCACGTCGATGTCGTCGTTGCGCGCGGTCAGCAGGATGATCGGCAGCTGGTCGGTACGGCGGATCCGCCGGCACACCTCGAAGCCGTCGATCCCGGGCAGCATGACGTCCAGGACGATCAGGTCCGGCCGCTGCTCGCGCAGCAGTTTGAGGCCGTCCTCTCCCGTCGCCGCGGTGGCCACACGGTGGCCCTGGCGTGACAGGGAGAGTTCGAGGGCCGTGCGGATGGCGTCGTCGTCCTCGATGAGCAACAGGAAGGGCACGCGCTCATTCTGTCCCATCGCCCGTCGGGACTTCGACCGCCCTGCGGGCCCAATCCCGGACGGGGCACGCTCCGGGCGCTGGCGGGTGCGCGGCGCACGACGGGGCGGACGTCCGGCGCGCGCCCGTCCCGGTCCCTGTGACAGGCCTGTGACAGTCGAAGGACACCCCGGTTATCTCGGGGGGGCAGTCTTCTACCAACGAACGGACAGACTCCACGACGGGGGGCGCGAGATGAGCACGCTGCACGGAACCAAGACCAGCGCGGTTGTCACGCGGCTGCACGATGTGAACCGCCGGACGGCAGTCCGTACGGCGACGGCCCCTTCCCGGCGGCCGGCGCACGTGGTGGCCATCGACGCGAAGACCTACCAGCGCCCCTCCGTCCCCGTGCAGCGCACGGCGGACTCCGCGGACCGCGCGGACTCCTCCAACGAGGCCGAGTTCACTGCGTACGTACAGGAGCGGCGGGCCGCCCTCTACGCGACGGCCTTCCACCTGACCGGCGACCGCTACGAGGCCGAGGACCTGCTGCAGACCGCGCTGTTCTCCACGTACCGCGCCTGGGACCGCATCAGCGACAAGGCCGCCGTGGGCGGTTACCTGCGGCGCACGATGACGAACCTGCACATCAGCGCCTGGCGCCGGCGCAAGCTCAACGAGTACCCGACCGAGGAGCTGCCGGAGACGGCCTCGGACACCGACGCGATGGGCGGTACGGAGCTGCGCGCGGTGCTGTGGCAGGCGCTCACCCGGATCCCGGAACCGCAGCGCACCATGCTGGTGCTCCGGTACTACGAGGGCCGCACGGACCCGGAGATCGCCGAGATCCTGGGCATCAGCGTCGGCACGGTGAAGTCGAGCATCTGGCGCTCGCTGCGCCGCATGCGCGAGGACGAGGCCCTGAGCTTCGGCCGCGACGAGTCGGAGTCCTTCGAGGACCTGGTGGCGTAGGCCCCCTCCGGGCGGGCGCGGCCACCACGACGGGCACGGCACGACCACACAGACCATGGGGCCGGGGGGCCCGTCCCGCGGGGGTGGGACGGGGTCACGGGGGGCAAGGGGCGGGATCAAGCGGCCGGGGGTCCGTTTGATCCCGCCTTTTGGCGTTCACGGCGGCCGCGGGTCTCCGGGCCGGACCGGGCCCGGCCGGAGGCTACGCCGGGGCCGTGGTGCGGTGGCGGCCGGCCGCCGCGGCGGCGAGCCGGCCCAGGGCCTCGTCACGGCCGCACGGGTGGGCGCCCAGCGCGGTGTGGCGGGCCACGATGCCCCGCTCGGCGCGCATCAGCCGCCATCCCCTGCGCAGCAGGAACGGCACGGACTTGCGGCCCTCCCGCAGGTCCCGCGCCAGGCGCCGGCGGAACGTCGTCGACGGGCGGCCCCGCAGGCAGAGCGCGTCCGCCAGCAGCCCCCGCTCCTGACACCGGGCCACGATGTCCGCGGCGAAGATCCCCTCCGCTATGAACAGGGGCGTCCGGGAGATGTCCAGCGCCTCCGTCCCGGTCCGCGCGGAGGCCGCGATGTCGTAGACGGGCACCTCGGCGCGGCCGGCCGAGCACAGGTGCGCGATCGCGTCCACCGCCGCCTCCGCGTCCCAGGACAGCGGGGAGTCCCAGTCGATGTCGGCGGTGCCGTCGACGAGCGGGAGGGTGGGGTCGTCGCCGTCCTTGTAGAAGTCGTCCAGGCGCAGCACGGGCAGCCCGGAACGGGCCGCCAGCGACGACTTGCCGGACCCCGAGGGGCCGGTCAGCAGCACGACACGCGTAGGCAAAGGAGAGGAGCAGCTCACGGGACATCAGTGTGAACCATTACCTCGCGCAGGGGACCCATCCAGAGGCCCGTTGGTATCCAGGATCACACCTCCACTACGCTGCGTGCGCACGCGACTACCACTCCGTACGAGCCCACAGGCGGGAATCCATGGCACGTCACGCAGCCCCCAAAGCAGACCACTCCAAGGCGTTGCGCACCGCAGGCCTGACCCTCTCGATGGCCGGCGCGGCGCTCGCGATGGCCGCCGGCGGAGCCCAGGCGGGCGAGCTCTCGGTCCCGGCGGCGCTGTCCGGGGTGGCCGACCCGATCGCGAACCTGAAGGTGAACCCGCTGGCCAACACCGGGGTGGACCCGCTGGACAACGGCCTGGCCACGAAGGTCGCGGACTTCCCCGCGGTCGGCACGAGCATGGTCACGGGCAGTCTGACGCGCGGCTCGTCGGTCGGTGAACTGCCCACCGCGGCGGCGTCCTCGCTGCTCGGTCCGCTGCTGCCGGGCGCGGTGAAGTAGCGCCCTTGCCTCCACCGGGCTCGCGGGCCCCGCAGGGCCCGCGAGCCCGCGGAGCCCGCGCAGGACACGAAGGGCCCCGGCAGTGCGGGGGACACTGCCGGGGCCGGTCTTCGGGGGCCGGGTCTCGTACGGCCGGACGCGCTGGTGCGCGTCAGTACGAGGAGCCGCCCGCGCCCAGCGACCCGGTCGGGTGCCAGACGGTCTTGGTCTCCAGGAAGGCCGTCATGCGCGACGTTCCCGGGTCGGCGCTCCAGTCGTCCACAGGCTGTGGACGCAGGACGCGCTTGAGGTTGTCCGCCGCCGCGATCTCCAGCTCCTTGGCGAGCGCCACGTCGGCGCCCGCGAGGTCGATGGCGTTGACGTCCTGGTGCGAGGCCAGGTGCGGGCCGATCTCGGAGGCCTTGCCCGACAGGATGTTGACCACGCCGCCCGGCAGGTCGGAGGTGGCCAGCACCTCGCCGAGGGAGAGCGCCGGGAGGGGCGCCTGCTCGGAGGCGATGACCACGACGGTGTTGCCGGTGGCGATCACCGGGGCGATCACGGAGACCAGCCCGAGGAAGGACGACGCCTGCGGGGCGACGACCGTGACGACACCGGTCGGCTCGGGGGTGGAGAGGTTGAAGAACGGGCCCGCGACCGGGTTGGCCCCGCCCACGATCTGTCCGATCTTGTCGGTCCAGCCCGCGTACCAGACCCAGCGGTCGACGGCCGCGTCCACGACCGCCGCGGCCTTGGTCTTGGACAGCCCCTCGGCGTCGCCGACCTCGCGGACGAACTGGTCCCGGCGGCCCTCCAGCATCTCGGCGATGCGGTAGAGGATCTGGCCCCGGTTGTAGGCCGTCGCGCCCGACCAGCCACCGAAGGCCTTCCGGGCCGCGACGACCGCGTCACGGCCGTCCTTGCGGGAGGACAGCGGGGCGTTGGCCAGCCACTTGCCCTTCGAGTCGCTCACCTCGTACACCCGGCCGCTCTCGGATCGCGGGAACTTGCCCCCGACGTACAGCTTGTAGGTCTTGAAGACGCTCAGACGCCCGGCGGCGGAGCCGCCCTTTTCGACACTTCGCTCAGACATCGAGGTAGCCCTCCAGGCCGTGACGGCCGCCTTCGCGCCCGAAGCCCGACTCCTTGTAACCGCCGAAGGGCGAGGTCGGGTCGAACTTGTTGAACGTGTTGGCCCAGACGACACCGGCGCGGAGCTTGTTCGCGACCGCGAGGATGCGCGAGCCCTTCTCCGTCCAGATGCCGGCCGACAGGCCGTACTGGCTGTTGTTGGCCTTGGCGACGGCCTCGTCGGGCGTGCGGAAGCTCAGCACGGACAGCACCGGGCCGAAGATCTCGTCACGGGCGACGGTGTGCGCCTGGGAGACGTTCGTGAAGAGCGTCGGGGCGAACCAGTACCCGGAGGACGGCAGCTCGCACGGCGCGGACCAGCGCTCGGCGCCCTCGGCCTCGCCGGTCTCCGCGAGCGCGGTGATCCGGGCGAGCTGGGCGGCGGAGTTGATCGCACCGATGTCGGTGTTCTTGTCGAGCGGGTCGCCGAGGCGCAGCGTGGACAGGCGGCGCTTGAGCGAGTCGATCAGCTCGTCCTGGATCGACTCCTGGACCAGGAGGCGCGAGCCCGCGCAGCAGACCTGGCCCTGGTTGAAGAAGATGCCGCTGACGATGCCCTCGACGGCCTGGTCGATGGGGGCGTCGTCGAAGACGATGTTGGCGCCCTTGCCGCCCAGCTCCAGGGTGACCTTCTTGTCCGTACCGGCGACCTGGCGCGCGATGGCCTTGCCGACGGCGGTGGAGCCGGTGAAGGCGACCTTGTTCACGTCCGGGTGCTCGACGAGGGCCGCGCCCGCGTCTCCGTACCCGGTGAGGATGTTGACGACGCCCTTGGGCAGGCCCGCCTGGCGGCAGATGTCCGCGAAGAACAGCGCGGAGAGCGGGGTCGTCTCGGCCGGCTTCAGCACGACGGTGTTGCCGGTGGCGAGCGCCGGGGCGATCTTCCACGCGAGCATCATCAGCGGGAAGTTCCACGGGATGACCTGGCCGGCCACGCCCAGCGGGCGGGGGTTCGCGCCGTAGCCGGCGTGGTCGAGCTTGTCGGCCCAGCCCGCGTAGTAGAAGAAGTGCGCGGCGACCAGCGGAAGGTCCGCGTCGCGGGTCTCCCTGATCGGCTTGCCGTTGTCGAGGGTCTCCAGGACGGCCAGCTCGCGGCTGCGCTCCTGGATGATCCGGGCGATGCGGAAGAGGTACTTGGCGCGCTCGGAGCCGGGCAGCGCGGACCACTTCTCGAAGGCCTTGCGGGCGGCCTTCACGGCACGGTCCACGTCGGCGGCGCCGGCCTGCGCGATCTCGGCGAGGACCTCTTCGGAGGACGGGGAGACGGTCTTGAAGACCTTGCCGTCCGCCGCGTCGGTGAACTCGCCGTCGATGAACAGCCCGTAGGAGGGCGCGATGTCGACGACGGAACGCGACTCGGGGGCGGGTGCGTAATCGAATACAGATGCCATGGTGATCAGTCCACCGTCACGTAGTCGGGACCGGAGTAACGGCCGGTGCTCAGCTTCTGGCGCTGCATCAGCAGGTCGTTGAGCAGGCTGGAGGCGCCGAAGCGGAACCAGTGGTTGCTCAGCCAGTCCTCACCCGCGGTCTCGTTGACCAGGACCAGGAACTTGATCGCGTCCTTGGTGGTCCGGATGCCGCCGGCCGGCTTCACGCCGATCTGGATTCCAGTCTGCGCCTTGAAGTCGCGGACGGCCTCGAGCATGAGGAGCGTGTTCGCGGGGGTCGCGTTGACGCCGACCTTGCCGGTGGAGGTCTTGATGAAGTCGGCCCCGGCCATCATGCCGATCCACGAGGCGCGGCGGATGTTGTCGTACGTGGACAGCTCGCCGGTCTCGAAGATCACCTTGAGGCGGGCCGCGCTGCCGTCGGGGCGGACGCAGGCCTCCTTGACCGAGCGGATCAGCTCGTAGGTCTCGAGGTAGCGGCCGGCGAGGAAGGCGCCACGGTCGATGACCATGTCGATCTCGTCGGCGCCGGCGGCCACGGCGTCGGCCGTGTCGGCGAGCTTGACGGGCAGCGCGGCGCGGCCCGCCGGGAAGGCGGTGGCGACGGAGGCGACCTTGACGTCGGCGCCGTTCAGGGCCGCCTTGGCGGTGGCCACCATGTCGGGGTACACGCAGACGGCGGCCGTCGTGGGCGTGGTGCGGTCGGTCGGATCGGGATGCACGGCCTTGGCGGAGAGCGCCCGGACCTTGCCCGGGGTGTCCGCGCCTTCCAGCGTCGTCAGGTCGATCATCGAGATGGCCAGGTCGATGGCGTACGCCTTGGCCGTCGTCTTGATCGAGCGGGTGCCGAGGGAGGCCGCGCGGGCCTCCAGGCCGACAGCGTCGACGCCGGGCAGCCCGTGCAGGAAGCGGCGCAGCGCACTGTCGGACGTCGTCACGTCAGCGAATGCGGTGAGGGTGGTGGGCATGGTCACCACATGAGCATATCTACGCGCGTAGCGACCTGTCACCCCCTCCCCCCGATTCCACCTGATCCGCTATGGAATCGACACCTCCACTCCCTGTTACGCGGCCATGACAGGAAGCAAACGATCCGCACGCACGTGGTCCATACATTTGTTCCCAGCAGCCCCGCCCGAACCTCACCCGGACGACAACCCGACAGAGACAACGCGGCATGCGGCTCTCCTTCCTCATCCCTCGCCCCATCGCTCCAGGAGTCGTCATGCGTACCGCCGCCCGCACCGCCCTCGCCACCGCCGTGCTCGCCGGGGCCCTCCTCGCCCCCGCCGGAGCCGCCTTCGCCGCCACCGGGTCGGCGGCCGCGGCCGCGTCGTCCTCCGGGGCCGCGTCGCCCTCCGTCCCCGACCGCTACGCGGGCACCCCCGTCTCCATCGACAAGGGGATCGTCGCGGTGCTGCGCTACAGGTCCGAGGGCCCCGAGGCCTGGATCCGCGCGGTCTCCCCCGACTGGAAGCCCGGCGACACCTACACGGGTGACGTCCTGCTCACGCTGGACGACGAGCACCGCACCGGTTCGGTCGAGGGTCTGCAGCTGAAGCTCGTGGAAGGCGAAGAGATCCACGTCCAGAGCCTCGTCGTGACCAAGAACGGCAAGACCAGTTCCTACGAGCTGCCGCACGGCCAGGGTTCGGAGTGCGGGAGCGAGCCCGTTTCGCAGCCCATCGGGGCGGGCGCACTGGCCCGGCTCATGATGACCCCGAACGGCCCGGTCGCCCAGCTGGAGTTCGCCGAGGAAGGCCCCGATGCGGAGCACACGAGCCTGACGCGCGCCGTGCCCTCCCTGCCGGAGGGCGCCGGGATCATCGCCCGCATCCTGAACCCGAGCTCCGCCGAGCCGGTCTTCGAGTGGAAGACCCAGGGCGGCGACATGCCGTACGGCCACGCGGCCTTCCCGAAGCTGCCCAAGGGCTGCACGTTCGACTACACGTTCCAGAAGCCGACCCAGAAGCCGCAGCCGGACCCCAAGCCGTCCGCGAAGCCGTCCACGAAGCCGTCCGTCGCGCCCGTCGCGCCCAGGCCGCAGACCGGCGGCCAGACCACCGTCGTGCCCAAGGGCCCCGTGGCCGCGGGCGCCGAGATCACCGCCGACGACGACAACAGCATCACGACGGCCGCCGGCGCCGGGCTGGTCGCGATCCTCCTCGCGCTCGGCACCACCTTCATGGTCCGCGCCCGCAAGGCCCGCTCCCGCGGCTGACCCCGGCCCGCACAACCCGGCCTCGCGCCCCGGCGGGCCACCCACGCGGTGGCCCGCCCTTGCGCGTTCGCCGGGCCACCCGCCGTCCTTCCGCCGGCCCCGGCCGCGCGGCATCAGGGCGAACCTCGCCCCCGGGCCCCTGAAGCATGAGCAGATCTGCGCGTGGAGCCGTGTCACCCCCCTCCCCCGATTCAGGGCATTCCTTAGGGAATGCCCACTTCCGTTCCGACACCCGTTCGCCCGTTACACGCCCATGACAGGAGGCGGATCATCCGGCCGAACAAGATCAATAGATTTCTCTTCAGCAGCCCGCCACACCTGACCCGGCCGAAAGAGACCGACCAGACTCGACGCGGCATGCGACTCTCCTCCACCTTCCTGCCGATCAGGGCCCACCGGGCCGACCACGCGCTCCAGGAGTCGTTATGCGTTCCGCCCTTTCCCTCCGCACTTCGATCGTGACCGCGGCCCTCGCGGGCGCGATGCTCGTACCGGCCGCCGGCGCCGCGTTCGCCGCGCCCGCCGCGGCGCCGCAGGCGGTGACATCGACGGAGGCGGCCGCGTCCGAGACCACGAAGGTCGTCATCAGCGAGCACCTGGTCGCGCTCATGAGCAACTCCGTGGCGGACGGGCCCTCCGTGGAGATCCGGGTCGTGGACGCGGACGGCACGACGCACCCGAAGCCCCTGGCCTCGCTGAACCGGTCGCACGCGCAGGCGTCGGAACAAGGGATGGTCTTCACCCTCGCCAAGGCGGACACCGCCGAGGCGGTGCTCACCGTGTGGGATCAGCACGTCACCAAGTCGTTCCCGCTGCCGAAGGCCACGGGGCCGGCCGCCACGTGCATCTCCGCAGTCGAACGGGTCGACATCGGTGAGGGCAGCGTCGCCGACCTGACGATGTCGCCGGAGGGACCCCAGGCCGTCGCGCACTCCGCCGACCCCTCCCAGACCTGGTCACTGACGCTGACCCGCACCGACCCCACGGGCCGCGACCTGCGCATCGTGAACCCGAACGGCGCCCACCCGGTCCTGGAGTGGTGGCACCCCCAGGGCGGCGTCCACGCCCCCGTCCCGCTCGGTCACGCCGGCTTCCCCGCGCTCCCCGCGGGCTGCACGCCCACCTACAAGGTGCACGACGACGAACCCGCCCCGAAGCCCATCCCCTCAGCCGCCACCCCGGCCGCCCCGAAGCCCGCCGCGTCCGCCGCGTCCGCCGCCACCCCGGCCGCTCCGAAGCCGCAGACCGGCGGCCAGACCACCGTCGTGCCCAGGGGCGGGGTCGCGGCGGGTGCCGAGATCGCCGTCGAGGACACCGACGACACCACCACCGTGGCGGCCGGCGCCGGACTGATGGCGATCTTCGGGGCGCTCGGAGCCGTCATGGTCCTGCGCCGCCGCGCCCAGGACTGACGCCCCCCTGTTCCTCGCCTCGCCTGCGGCGGGCCACCCCTCCCGGGTGGCCCGCCCGAACACGTTCCCGGAGTGTCCCCATGGCCCACCGTGCCGCCCACCCGCTGCTCCCCGCCGTCCTCTTCGCCGCCGTCGCCGTCCTCCTGACCGGGTGCGGCGGCGGCGCCCACACCACCGGCGCCCCGCCCGCGGTCTCCGCCCCGCCCGCCGTCACCCCCACGGCCGCTCTCCCGCCCCCGGCGGCCGCCGCCCCCCTGCCCGCCTCCGAGCCGGTCCGCGTCCGGATCGCCTCGGCCGGGGTGGACACCTCCCCGGTACTGAAGCTCGGCCTGGCCGCCGACGGCACCGTCGAGGTTCCCTCCGTACCCGAGGCGGACAAGATCGGCTGGTACACCAAGGGCGTCACGCCCGGCGAGACCGGTCCCGCGGTACTGATCGGCCACTTCGACACCGCGCGCGGCCCGGCCGTGCTCAAGGACGTCTCGCGGGTCCACGCCGGCGACGAGATCAGCGTCTCCCGGGCGGACGGGAGCACCGCCGTCTTCAGGGTCCGCGAGCTGGAGCAGGTGGACAAGAAGAGCTTCCCGACCGCCAAGGTCTACGGGGACACCCCGCGCCCCGAGCTGCGCGTCATCACCTGCGGCGGCGAGATCACCTCGGGCCACCGCCCCGACAACATCATCCTGTACGCCGATCTCGTGGGCTGAGACGACGTGAGGCAGAATCGGGCGCATGAGCAGCGAGCAGCCCCATGACGAACCGGTGTACGACGACCGGGTCTACCGCTCACCCATGGCGACCGTCACGGGCGTGGTGATGCTCGCGCTGCTCGGATGGCTCTGCGGGGACGCCGTGGTCCGGGGCAGCGGCAACGCTCCCTGGCTGGCCCTCGCCGTGGCGCTGTTCCTCGCGCCGCTCATCGTGGCCTTCACCATCCGTCCGGCGGTCTTCGCCAACGCCGACCGGATGCGCGTGCGGAACCCGTTCCGGATCATCGAGCTGCCCTGGGCCGCGGTGGACGCCGTCCGCGCCCGGTTCTCCGCCGAGGTACTGGCCGAGGGGGCGAAGTACCAGCTGTGGTCCGTCCCCGTCTCACTGCGGGAACGCAAGAAGGCCAACCGGGTCCAGAACCGCCCGAACGGCCGGCTCGGCGGCATCATGGGCCGGGGCACGGCCGCACCCGCCCCGGGCGGCCGGACCCCGAACACCGAGAACCCCCAGCGGGCCGCCGCGGACCAGACCGTGGACGAACTGCGCGAACTGCAGGAGCGCGGGGCCTCGCGGCCCGGCGCCCAGGGCTCCGTGAAGGTCGCCTGGTCGTACGAGATCATCGTGCCGGCCCTGACCGGTGCGCTCATCCTGATCGTGCTGCTCGCCACGGGCTGACCGGCGCCCGACCCGGAACCGAGGACACCGGACGCTGCGTCTCCCCTGACGTGCACCGTCTCAAGGGCAGCGGCAACGCCGCCATTCACCTGCGGATCCGGTTCTTCTCCGGAGTCCTGCTGACCGCGCATCTCCTCCTCGTCGGCTGGCTGATGCTGCGCCCACTGGACGTCCCGTGGGCGGCGGCGGCCAATCTGACCCCGCTGGAGGGGATCCGGGCGGACCTCGCCTACGGGCCCCTGGAGGCGGCGCGCCGGATCGGCGGCGGGCTGGCCCTGCTGGCTCCGCTCGGGGTGCTGCTGCCGATGATCAGCGGGCGCGTGCAACTGTCTCCACTGGCCGCGTGGTCCTCGCTGGCCCGGACCGGGGCCGCCGGCGCGCTGGTCTCGGTGGGCGTCGAGATGCTTCAGACCGCGGTCCCGGGGCAAGTGGTCGACGTGGATTCGGTGCTGTTGAACACCCTCGGCGTGGTCGTGGCGCACGCGGCCGTCGTGCCGCTGCTGCGGGCGCGGCTGCGGCATGCCGGGACGGTCTCGCCCGCGGGTGCGCCGACCGGTGGCCACCTCGCCCCGGGGCTTTCCCGTCCGGGCGCTGCGACTCCGTTGCGGAGCCGCTCCCAGAGCCCCTCCCCGGGGCGGCCCCAAAGCCGTTCTCAGGGGGCGACCCCGAGAATTACCAGGGTCGGGCTCGGCCCTTGGACCGACGTTCTGTCCGCGATTCACCGGGAGTATTGAGGCATCGCGGGAAAACTTCCCGCTCATCTGACGAGGAGAGACCATGAGCGCCCTTGCCCGCCCCCGTGACGGACGATGGATCGGCGGAGTCTGTGCCGGTCTGGCGCGCCGCTTCGGTATATCCGCGAACACGATGCGTCTGATCTTCGTCGTCTCGTGCCTGCTCCCCGGCCCGCAGTTCCTGGTCTATCTGGCGCTGTGGGTGCTCCTGCCGAACGACAGGACCAGCGCCGCCGGAACCGCCGGCTGGTAGTGCCGGAGGGACGGAATTCAGCGGGTCGCCCGGACCTTCTGGATCTGCTTGTCGGTGATCTCGTGCGGGACTTCGGGAGCCTTGGACGCGCCCGTCACGTTGAGGGCCATGAGGCGGACGACGGTGTCGCCCTGGCGCACGACGACGATGTGCACCCGCGCCGTGACGCCCTGGGCGGAGGCGGTCGTGGTCCAGCTGACGCTCTGGTCCCCGCCCGCCTTGTAGTCGGCGGCCTTCACGTCGCGGTAGCTGCCGGTCTGCTTCTCGACGGTGGCGGAGAAGCCGGTACCGCAGGCGGCGACGGCGTCCTCGAGGCGGGCGATCAGCGCCTTGGCGTCGGACTCGGCGTAGGAGCTGACGGAGGCGGAGACGGCGAGGCCCACCTGCTTCTGCGAGCCGACGCCCCGGTTGACCGTCTCGCGCGCGGCCGGGTCGGGCTTGTCGCCCATGATGTCGGCGAGCGGCTGGCAGGCCTTGCGGTCGGCCTGGGGCTGACCGTCGGGGGCGTTGGGGTTCTTGGCGTCCGCGGAGATCTGATAGCCGGCGAGGTCGCCCTGCTCCAGGGCGGAACGCTCCAGCCTGCTGCCGGACCGTCGGGGCGCGCCCGTGCCCGTCGAGCCCGCTGTGCCCGGCGAGCCCGGGGACGCGGCTTGGCCCGGCGTGCTCGCGGAGCCCTTCGGGTCCGGGGACCCGGGGTCGGCGGAGGTGTGCGTACTGCTGCCGCAGCCCACCGCGGCGAGGAGGAGGGCGGGGAGCAGCACGGCCGTGGCCGTTCGTGCCTTCATGCGCATGATCGAGACCTCATACCCAGGGAGTCGGCGGGCAGTTGGCGGTGATCCTGGCACATGCCGCGACGCGGCACACACCTGCTCGAAGAGGTGTGCACCGCGTGGGCGTGCGTGCGAATCGCGTACGGATCGCGTACGAATCCGTCAGGGGACCCGGAACGGATCAGGCGCCGAGGCCGCTGGTCGGCAGACCGCCGAGCAGGCCGGTGACCGTGCCGAGCGCGGCGGCCGGGTCGGTCGCCTCGGGAGCCTTCTTGCCGTCCTCGGCGTTCACGTGCTGCTGGCTGGTGAGGCCCTGGACGGTGCCCAGCGCATCACCGAGTCCGACGGCGGGGACGGAGGCCGAGGCGGTCCCGGCGGCGACTGCGGCGAAGGCGGCACCGAGAGCGGCGACACCGATGGTCTTGGCAGCTGACTTCTTCATGAGGGATCGTCCTTGCGACGGGGAAAAGAGCGGCTCCGCAAACTAGTCACTTCAAACCGTCGGCCGCAAACATCATTAAATACGAGAAAGCGCCCGGGAATTGCTCCTCCCGGGCGCTTTCAGTCCGTCACGCCATGGCCTACGCCGAGACGGAACCGCTGGTGGAAGCGGTCTGACGGAAGAGCCATTCCGACTTCAGTTCCGCGTAACCCGGCTTGATGACCTCATTGATCATGGCCAGTCGTTCATCGAAAGGAATGAACGCGGACTTCATCGCATTGACCGTGAACCACTGCATGTCCTCCAGCGAGTAGCCGAAGGTGTCCACGAGGTGCTCGAATTCACGGCTCATGCTGGTGCCGCTCATCAGCCGGTTGTCGGTGTTGACCGTCAGCCTGAAGTGCAGCTTCCGCAGCAGGCCGATCGGGTGCTCGGCGTAGGAGAGCGCCGCGCCCGTCTGCAGGTTCGACGTCGGGCACATCTCCAGGGGGATGCGCTTGTCCCGCACGTACGAGGCCAGGCGGCCCAGCGTCACGGAACCGTCCTCGGCGACCTCGATGTCATCGATGATCTTCACGCCGTGCCCGAGCCGGTCGGCGCCGCACCACTGCAGGGCCTGCCAGATCGACGGCAGCCCGAAGGCCTCGCCCGCGTGGATGGTGAAGTGGTTGTTCTCGCGCTTGAGGTACTCGAAGGCGTCGAGGTGGCGGGTGGGGGGGAACCCGGCCTCGGCACCGGCGATGTCGAAGCCGACGACGCCCTTGTCGCGGTAGCGGTTGGCCAGCTCCGCGATCTCCAGCGCGCGGGCCGCGTGCCGCATCGCCGTGAGCAGCGCGCCGACGCGGATGCGGTTGCCGTTGGTCCGCGCACGGCGCTCGCCCTCGCGGAAGCCCTCGTTGACCGCCTCGACGACCTCTTCGAGGGTCAGGCCGGCCTCGAGGTGCTGCTCGGGCGCGTAGCGGATCTCGGCGTAGACGACGCCGTCCTCGGCCAGGTCCTGGGCACACTCGGAGGCCACCCGGAAGAGGGCCTCCTTCGTCTGCATGACGGCGCAGGTGTGCGCGAACGTCTCCAGGTAGCGCGGGAGGGAGCCGGAGTCGGCGGCTTCCCGGAACCAGACGCCGAGCTTGTCGGCCTCGGTCTCGGGAAGGTTCTCGTAGCCGGCCCTGTGAGCCAGCTCGATGATGGTCCCGGGGCGCAGTCCACCGTCGAGGTGGTCGTGCAGGAGCACCTTCGGGGAGCGGCGGATCTGATCCGGTGTGGGCAGGTTGGGGGTCTCGCTCGTCATCTGGGCACTCTAGCTCCTACGCGCGTAGAGCGCTGTTAACGGACCCCTGCCGAAATGAACCCGATATGCGGACGCCGACCCACCTCCGCCCGGAGGCGCGGTCGCCCTTCGGTGCGGACCGGGGTTCGCCGGCCCGCGCCGCGCCGCGAACCGGCGGCCCGCCCGGCCTTCCCGGCGCGCTCGCGAGCGGTGTCCTGCCGCCGCCCGGCCGCCTTCTCCCGCCTTCTCCCGCGGCTTCGCCGCGGGACCCCGGGCCGCCCGGCCTTCCACCCGGACGAGGACCCCTCTTCCGGCCGTTCGCAGGCCGAGTCGCCTCCCAGGACAAGGACGACTGCGCGAACGGGTGACGTGGGGCCCGGCGTCTGAGACTGTTTCGCCATGGCACAGCATGCGCCCCCGGCGCGCGGGGCCCGCCTGGGGCGGGCGGCCGGCGCGACCGGCTCGGTCTCCACTGTCAGTGGTGTGGTCCTCCTGCTTCCCGGAGCGTCCAGACTGTCCCCCGGCCCGGTGCGTCCGCTCGCTCGGGCCCTGGCCCGTGCGGGTGCGGCGGACGGGCTGGTCGCCCACCAGGTCGTCCACGGCGGGGGCACCCGGGAGGCGGACGCCACGTGGGCGGCGGACGAGGTGGTCCGCCGGTACGGGGACGTGCCGGTCTGCCTGGCCGGCTACGACGCCGGAGGCACGGCGGCCCTCGCGGCGGGAGGCCACGAGGCCGTCAACTCCGTGCTCGCGCTGGCCCCTTCACTGACGTACGCGTCCGCACTCGACTCCCCCGAACCGGTGAGACAGCTCTCGGGCCGCCAGGTGCTGATCGTGCACGGCACGAACGACGCGCGCAGCGACCCGGAGCTGTCCTTCCGGCTGGCGGCCCGGGCGAAGAAGGCCAACCGCACGACGTGCCGGTTCGAGGTGCACTCCGACGGGCACGGGCTGCGTGACCACCAGGCCGAAGTCGTGGCGTTGTCCGTGGACTTCGTCCTGGGATCGGTGTTCAGCGGTCCCTACTCGCGGCCGGTCACCGACGCCCTGGCGGCGCCGCCCCCGCTGGGCCTGCGCATGCCGCTGGCCTCCGGCTACGGGCGCTCGCGGCGCGGTCACCGGGGCGGCTGACTCCCCGGCCATGACCGATGCCCGGTTCGCCGCTGGAGCGGCCCGCGGGGCGTGGCCGGCCTTCGAGGACGAGGCCTGGCCCGCGTGCCGCCGCCCCGCGCCCGCGCCTGGTGCCGGCGCGGAGACACCCCCGTCATCCGTGCCGCGGCCGCTCCCGCCGCCGGGCCTCGGTCGCCGCCCTGTGCCGCTGCAGGACCGGCATGCTCGGTAACTCCAGGCGCCGGCTCTCAGCACTCGCTGTCCAGCAGGCCCAAGGGACAGCCCTCCACGCCCTGGAGACCCGGACCGCTCAGGCGCGCGAGATCCGCTTCGCCGCTGATGCCACCGCGCGACCCCAGATCATTCGGACGGCGGTCGCCGGAGCCTTTCCACCGTGATTTGTGGACCACGAGGCGTCGCTCGTCGGTCGGCACCGCGCCGCTGCACTCAGCCCGCTTCGACATGAGGATCTGCAGCGGCAGACGAGAGGTTCCGGGAGTCGGCTTCCCCCTCCGGCCGCGCCTGAGGCGTCGGGCGAAGTCGGCCAAGTCCTCGGAGTTCTCCTCGGCTACGGCGCGCTCACGCGCGTACAGACGAACCAGTTCGTGAAGCCGGAATCTGCCGGGCGCGGGAGACGTGAGGAGATGGGAGTCCACGAGCATGGCCAGGCCGGCCTCGATTGCTTCCTCTTCGCAGAAGGCAAGCTTGACCTGGGACGCTTCGAATTCTGGTTCACCGCTGAGCCCGAGGAGCCGAAACAGCCGAGATGTCGCTGCGGGCAGCGCCAGATAGGACCAGGAGAAGACTGCTCGGAGTGAGGTGGTCGGGTCCCCTGGAATGTCGAGATCATCGAGCCGGTCGGGATTCCCGGTCAGGACGTCCACCCATTCCGACATGAGGGTGTCGGAGTGACGTGCCAGACGCTCCGCCATGATGTGCAGCGCCAGCGGGAGATTGCCGCAGAGCGACACCAGCGCGGCCGCCGCTTCGGGCTCCGCGTGCACGCGGTCCGTTCCGATGATCTTCGCCAACAGGCGAACGGAGGCATTTTCCGGCAGGCAGCCCAGGTCGATCCGCACGGCTCCATCCCGGATGGTCAGGCCGGCAAGACGGGAGCGGCTGGTGACGACCGTGACGCTACCGGGGCTGTTCGGCAGCAGGGGGCGCACCTGGTCGGCGGACTGCGCATTGTCCAACAAGATGAGCATCCGCCGCCCGGCGAGTGCTGTTCGGTACGTGGAAGACAGCTCGTGGACATCCTCCGGAAGGGTGTCCGCACGGTGCCCCAGAGCGGCGAGGAAGCCACGCAGTGCGGCCGACGGAGTCATGGGCGCGTTGTCCTGGAAGCCCCTCAAGTCGACGTAGAGCTGCCCATCGGGAAACGAGCCCGCCCGTGCGTTGCTCCAGTTCAGCGCCAAGGCGGTCTTACCCACGCCGGGCATGCCGGTGATGGCCAGAAGGGCTGGAGCACTGCCGCCGAGCCGAGTGGTGAGGTGGCGGTCCAGATCCCCGCACACCCCTTCCCGGCCGATGAGCTCCGCCGCGGAGAACGGAAGCTGGGCGGGGTTCGGGCCATTGCCCGGGGAAACGCGGGAGGAGTTCCCGGTGGGTCCATGAGGCGGCTCGGAGGGCGTGGCTTCCGGCCACAGGGAGTCGCAGCGCCCCGTGCGCGGGGCCGCGTTGTCGGAGCCAGGCGTCTCGTCCTCCACGCCGGGGCGCGGTCGGGAGATCACATGACTGTTTCGAGCCAACTCCAACAATTGCTCAGTCTGCGACCTGTTCAGTTCCAGTGCCGCGGCCACCATTTCAACGGACTTGAGGCGAGGCGTGGGAGCGCCGCGCCCGCGTTCGAGGTATCGGATGGTGCGCACACTGAGGCCTGCGCGTTCCGCCAGCTCTTCCTGCGTCAGTCTGGCGGAGAGACGTAAACCCCTGACCATTTTTCCCCCGTGGTGGTGCACCCTGCTCTCGATTCTCGTGAGTTGGAACCCGACGGTAGATCCTAGGTCGGCTTCACCTTCTCGGCCAAAGGCTTTGCCGGTGACCGAGGTCCGTCTGTCAGGCTTTGCGACAGGGAAACCAGCTCCGTGTAGCGCCCGCCCTTCACGAGGAGCTCATCGTGCGTACCGTGTTCCACGATGACGCCGTTGTCGAGGACGGCGATCTGGTCGGCTTCCCTGACGGTGGACAGCCGGTGGGCGATCGTGATGGTGGTCCGGCCCGCGGACAGGCGGTCGAGCGCCCTCTGTACGGCGGCTTCCGTATGTGTGTCCAGTGCGCTGGTGGCCTCGTCCAGGATCAGCACCCGGGGGTTGCGCAGCATCGTGCGGGCGATGGCCAGGCGCTGTTTCTCGCCACCCGAAAACCGGTGACCCCTCTCCCCCACAACGGTCTGGTACCCGTCCGGAAGACCGGCTATGAGGTCGTGAATCTGCGCGGCTCGGGCCGCCGCGACCAGTTCCCCGTCGGACGCCCCCGGCCGGACGAAGCGCAGGTTGTCGGCGATGGTCGTGTGGAACAGGTGGGTGTCCTGCGACACGACACCCACGGTTTCCGCGAGTGTGGCGAAGCTGAGGTCACGAACGTCGACTCCGTCGATCGTGATCCGGCCGGCCGTGACGTCGTACAGGCGCGGTACGAGGTAGCCGAGGGTGGTCTTGCCCGCACCACTGGAGCCGACCAGGGCCAGGTGTCCGCCGGCCGGCAGGTCGATGTCGACACCTCGGAGAATCCGATCGTCACCGTGGGAAAACGAGACCGCCTCGAAGCGGACGTGCCCGCGGGCCGAGGGAAGTGCTGTCGGACAGGGGGCTTCGACCACGTCCACCGGCATGTCCAGATATTCGAAAACCCTCTCGAACAGGGCGAGTGAGCTCTGGATGGTGATGCCGACCTGGAGCAGTTGCACCGATGGACCGAAGAGAGCCTGCTGGACGGTGGTGAAGGCCACCAGCGTTCCCACCGAGATCGACCAGCCGCCCTGGCCCGCCATCCCCGCCGCCCAGTAGATTCCGATGGGCATGGCGGCCATGATGATCTGAAGCGTCGACTGACGCCATCTGCCGGCCATCGACGCCTGAACGTTGAGATCGGTCAACACCGCAGACTCGCGGGCGAATTCCTTGGTGAGCGTACCGGTGCGTCCCGAGACCCGTCCCAGCAGGAAGCCGTTTACGGACAGCGTCTCTTCTACAAAGGTGGACATGACCGCGAGCTGTTTCTGCCGGCGAAGGGTGAACTCCCTCCGCTCCTCACCTACGTTGCGGGTGATCCATACGAAGAGTGGAAGCATCAACAGTGAGACCACGGTGAGCCGCCAATCCAGCGTGAGCATGGCCACCAGACTGGCTGTCAGCGTCGTGACGCTGCTCACCACGGTGGTGCTCACGCTGGTGACGGTGGCCGTCATGCCGCCGATGTCGTTGGCGATCCGCGACTGGACTTCGCCGTTGCGGGTCCGGGTGAAAAAGGCCAGGGACATGCGCTGCAAGTGGGTGTAGACCGCGTTCCGGAGGTCGTTCATGACGTGCTGGCCGACGGAGAGCGAAAGATAGGACTGAAAGATTCCCAGGACCGTCACGGTTCCCACGATCGCCAGCATTCCGCCGGCCAGCACTGACAGCAGACCATTGCGACGCTCCGGCAGGGCGACGTCCATGATGCTACGGAGCAAGAAGGGGGAAATCATTCCCAGTACGGCCGAAATGACGATGAGCGAGAAAACCGCCGCGAGCCTGCCGCGGTAGGGCGCGAAGAGCCGGAAGATTCTGCGCAGCGGTATGCGCGTGGGCTTGGCAGCCGATGGCATGACGTCTGTTCTCCTTGGGGGCGGCACAGGCCCGGATGGCGGGTCTGCCGGCCCTGGAAGGACCCGCCATCGGGTGTTCGTTCCGTAGCTCCTACGCCAGGGTCAGGAAGCCCTCACGCACCATCGTCTTGACCAGAAGCTGTCGCCCCGGTTCGTCCAGCAGCCCCGGAAGGGACCGTGCGGTGAACGACGGTTCGGTTCCCTCGGCCATGAACCGGACCTCGTCGGCCACGTGGACCGGGAGCTCGACCAATTTGTTGTGGAAATGGAGCTGCACCGTCTTGTCCGACTTCCGCATGTCCCAGCGGATGCCCGGACGGCGGCGGACGGCGGTGTCCAGGCCCAGGGCGCCCAGTTGCTCCAGGTCGGTCAGGTGGTTGCGCAGATCGGGCGAGTTGATCGAGATCGCCTGCGTGATGGCGTTCTCCATCATTCCCGCCGGGGACAGCTTCTCCGCCAGGAGGGCGATCAGCTGGGTCAGGCCTTCCTCGGACTGCCGGCTGAGTTCCTTGTCGGAGACGAATCCCAGCGGCAGTCCCTGACGGAACCTCACATCACTGTTGAGCAGCTGTTCGACGGCCTCGATCAGGAGGTTCGCCCGCAGAACCGGCCGGGCGCCGAAGGTGAGGTGCAAGGATGCGCTGTCGGTGGACCGCGCCGCGTGCACGGTTCCGCGCGGCAGGTACAGCAGGTCCCCGGGGTGAAGATCGAACTCGTGCTCCGGTTCACCGTACTCATCGACGGGAGCCTGGTGGTTCTGGTGCTTCAGGGGAAGCTCATGACGGGTGCCGTAGAGCGCCCACCGCTTGACGCCGTGCGCTTGCGCGACGAAGACGTCGTGGTTGTCCTGGTGGGGCTTGAAACCTTGGACCTTTCCGCCGGGCGTGAGATAGGTGTTGACCTGGAACTTGGCGTTCGTCTCGGCCCCCAGGGCATGGACGAATCGCTTCAGCGGCGCCCAGCGACCGTGCAGCCCGTCGATGATGATGGTCGCGCCGTCGCGGTAGCTCGCGTAGACCGCTTCCTGCGCGTTGGTGTGACCATGCGGGCCGAAAGCGAGCCGGTCGTCCAGCGAGACGATGCTGCCTTCGGAGGCCACCCGCACATCTTCGTTGTGGAGGCTGGAAAGGGAGAGGATCTCGTCCACGTCGTCGAGTGTCAGCAGATCGGCGTAATACGCACGGTTCTCGCGTCGGATCAACAGGGGCTTTTTCTCGAAGTACTCGCTTTGGAACCGCGCCATGTCCAGCGGGGCTACCAGCCTTGACAAGCCGAGAGCCGGCTGCGCGGTCGACTCGTCGCTCTTCCGATACACAATGGTTTCCACGCGCACACCTCTCACTATGAAACGCAAATCGATGCCTAGCGGTCGGCACAACCTGCGGGATCCGGGACGAAAGTCCCGGATCCCGCAGGTGGACTGCGACTTAGATGTCGTTGTCGTCGAGGCCGTGGTCCTTGCCGAACGCGGCGAGCTCGAAGTCTCCGCGACCCTTATTGGAGTCGCCCCACGGCCAGCTCATCTGGCCGACAGTTTCGTCGGGCCGCACAACCTGAATATCGGCAGCATTCAAAGTATTTGACATGCCTAACTCTCTCCTCTGATGAGATGGCGACAGATCGAATATACGATCGAAATCCATATTTGCTTGAGCTGCGCTATGAGTCCAGGCAAAATCACCGGCAAATGCACGTCCGTGCCGGTAATTCCCATGGCAGCACCCGCGCCGGTGGAGCCGACGGCGGTCAGGGTGTCGACCGGAGTCCGGGACCGGTCAAAACGGGAGCTGACGTCCCCGTACGTGAGGGAGCCCCTGCGGTTCACACGAGACCGCGGCCGAACGCGGCACGGGGCCCGCACCGTTTTGCCGGAACCGGCAACATGCCGGGTAGAACCGGCAAAGCTCCCTACGGGTAATAGATATTCCCTGCCGGTGTACGGATGCGGGCACACCAAAGAGGCAGGCCCGAATCCAGTGGATTCGGGCCTGCCTCAAGACTTCTGGGAGTTACCTTCGAACGCGGCGCCCACAAGAGGGGTGGGGGAAATTGGTTACAGCAACAGCGGCCAACCGCGCCCGGTTTCCAGCCCGCCCGCTTCCCACGCTTCCCGCATTTCCCGCGCTTCCGAGATGGCGCTCCCCCGGGCAGCGGGGCGGCCGCGCGGGCCGGCCGCGCCTGCCGCGCCGTCCCCTCACGGCCGGATGGCACGGCGGCTCCGGCGCGGCCACCAGAGGCGTGCGCACCCGCACGACGGGGCGCGACACCGTGACGGCGAAGCGCGGACCCGGGACGCCCGCGCCCTCCCCCGAGAACGCCGTGTCACCACTGTGCCGGTTCGGCATATGCTCGCGAAGATCTCAGGGCATCGTCTTGGTGCCTTGCGGGAACACGAGGGGTTTACGAAACGGGGCAGGCCGGGACGATATGGATATGCCAGCGGACGAAGCGGACCAACTGAGCCCCGCTGCCCGGCGCCTGTACGGGTACGCGGCCGAGCGGCGCGCCTTCTCCGAGGCGGAGGCCGCCGAAGTGCTGGGCGACCCGGCTGCCGTGGCCGCGGCCATCGCCGAGCTGGCGCGGGCCCACCTGCTCCAGCCCCGCCCGAACGCCGCGCCCGGGGCCACGGCCGACGGTCCTGCGGGCGGCCCGGCCGAGGTCCCGCCGCCGCAGCGCTGGAGCGCCGTGTCCCCGCGGACCGCCGCCGCCCGCACGCTGGCCCCGCTGGCCTTGCAGGTGCGCGAGACCCATGACGAGATGGACCGCCTGCGTGCCCGCCTCGAGGCCCTGGTCCCGCAGTACGAGGCCGGCTCCCGGCACCGCGACCGCGACGGCGTGGAGAGCCTGGAGCTGATCACCGACCGGGGCGTGCTGGAGGACCTGCTCCGCTCCTTCGCCGCGTCGGCCGAGTGCGAGATCCTCACCTGCCACCCGGGCGGCGGCCGGCCGCCCGCGATCCTCGCGGAAGCGGTCCTGCGCGACGAGAAGATGCTGGCCCGCGGCGTGCGGCTGCGCACGATCTACCAGCACACCGCCCGCTACTCCCATGCGACGGCCGCGTACGTGGAGCGGGTCACCGCCCTCGGCTCGCAGGTCCGTACCGTCGGCGACGGCCTGATGCGGATGATCCTCGTCGACCGGCACACCGGGCTGATGGAGGTCCACGACGACGAGAAGGCGGCGCTGCTGGTGCGCGATCCGAGCGTCGTCCGCTTCATGGTGCAGGCCTTCGAGCGCTCCTGGGCCGAAGCCGATCCCTTCACCACCACCGTCGGCCCGGACCGGGCCCGTTCCATCTCCGAGGAGCTCCGCCAGACCATCGTGCGGCTGCTCGCGGAGGGGATGGAGGACAAGGTCATCGCGAGGCGGCTCGGCATGTCCGAGCGGACCTGCCAGCGCCACATCGCCGAGATCATGCGCGCGGTGGGCGCCAAGTCCCGCTTCCAGGCGGGGTTCCTGCTGTCGGCGACGGCCGGAGCCCCGCTCACGCGCCCGGCTGAAGCTCCGGAATGAGCCGCCCCCGGCGGGAGAGCAGGAACCGCTTGAACTCCGCGACCGGCGGCGTGTCCGGGTGCCCGTCGAGCCAGGCCACCCCGATCTCGCGGACCGCGCGCGGAGCCGTGACCGTCAGCTCGACGACCCCCGGCCGGGCCACGGCGGGCGGCGGCAGCAGCGCCACGCCGAGCCCGGCCGCGACGAGTCCGCGCAAGGTCTCGGCCTCCTCCCCCTCGAAGGCGACCCGGGGCGTGAACCCGGCCTCCGCGCACAGGTCGTCGGTGATGCGGCGCAGTCCGTAGCCGGGCTCCAGCGTGACGAAGGTTTCCTCAGCGGCCTCGGCGAGGCGGATCCGCTTGCGGGTGGCGAGGCGGTGGTCGTCGGGGACCACCAGGCGCAGCCGCTGCTCGTCGAGGCGACGGGCCACCAGGTCGGGGGCGTCGGGCAGGGGCGAGGTCAGGCAGAGGTCGAGCTCGCCCGCCCGGAGCCGCTCCAGCATCGCTTCGCCGTAGTTCTGGACCAGGGAGAACCTGACGCCCGGGTGGTCGGCCCGGAAGGCGCGGATCAGCCCCGGCACCGTCTCGGGACCCAGGGTGTGCAGGAAGCCGAAGGCGACCTTCCCGAAGGAGGGGTCCGCGTCCTGCTGTACGGACCCGGCGGCGCGGGCGATGTCGGCCAGCGAGCGCTCGGCGGAGGCGAGGAAGGTCCGGCCTGCGGTGGTGAGGGCGACGCTGCGGCCCTTGCGGGCGAACAGCGTCACGCCCAGGTCCTGTTCGAGCCGGACCATGGCCCGCGACAGGGTGGACTGGGGAACGCCCAGCTCGTGCGCGGCGCGGGTGACGTGCTCGTGCCGGGCCACCGCGGCGAACTGCGCGAGGCGAGGAGCCAGCGCGTGTGTCACGGCCATGTCTTCTTCGTAACGGCTCATCGATAGCCACCCATCTGACCTCTACTGATGCACTGGTGGATCGATTATCGCGATGTTGTGCATTGGACGCATGAAAAGGACGGCTCTACCGTCGTAGACATGCCTCCCGCTCATACCGGGGCGCCCACCACCGTGGGTGCCTCCCTCCCGTCGTCCCCTGCCGCACCCGCGACGCCCGCCGCCGTGACGTCCGGGTCCGCGTCCGCGTCCGTCCCCGAACCGCACGCGCCCGGCCGCCCCGGCTACCGCCGCATGAGCCTCGCGCTGTTCGCCGCCGGACTGGCCACCTTCGCCCTCCTCTACTCCACCCAGGCGCTGCTGCCCGCGATCTCCGACGGCTTCGGCGTGACGGCGGGTCAGGCCAGCTGGACGGTCTCGGCCGCCACCGGCGCGCTCGCCCTGTTCGTCCTGCCGCTCAGCGCCCTGTCCGAGCGGTTCGGCCGGACCCGGATGATGACCTGGTCGATGGTGGTGGCCGTGGGCGTCGGCCTCCTCGTCCCCTTCGCGCCGAGCCTGGAGTGGCTGATCGCGCTGCGCGCGGTCCAGGGCGCCGCGATCGCCGGGATCCCGGCCTCCGCGATGGCCTACCTCGCGGAAGAGGTCAAGCCGAAGGCCCTGGTCGCCGCGATCGGCCTGTTCGTCGCGGGCAACTCCATCGGCGGCATGAGCGGCCGCATCGTCACCGGCTGGGCGGCACAGGCCTGGGGCTGGCGCGGCGGACTGCTGACCGTCGCCCTGATGTCCCTGGCCTGCGCGGCGGCCTTCCTGGTCCTTCTCCCCCGGGCCCGGTTCTTCCGGGCGGCGTCGCTGAACCCGCGCGCCGTGGGACGTACCGTCTCCGGCCACCTGCGCGATCCGCTGCTGCTGCGGCTGTACGGGATCGGCGCGCTGTTCATGACCGTGTTCGGGGCGGTGTACACCGTCATCGGCTACCGGCTGGTGGACGAGTTCTCCCTCGGCCAGGGCATCGTCGGCTCGGTCTTCCTGGTCTACCTGGTCGGCACGGTCTCCTCGGCGGCCGCCGGACAGCTGGTCGCCCGCACCGGCCGGCGCGGGGCCCTGTACCTGGCGGTGACCACGACGGCCCTGGGCCTGTTCCTGTCCCTCGCGGACTCGATCACCGCGATCGTGCTGGGCCTGGTCCTGATCACGGCGGGCTTCTTCGCGGGCCACGCGGTGGCCTCGGCGGCGGTGAGCCGCACGGCGAAGACGGGCCGCGCGCAGGCCTCGGCGCTCTACCAGTCGGCGTACTACATCGGCTCCAGCGCCGGCGGCACCCTCGGCGCGCTCGCCTACCACTCGGCGGGCTGGGCGGCCACGGTCACCCTCGCGCTCCTCGCGGTCGCGGGCGTCGTCTCGATCACCCTGTACGGCTCCCACGCGGCCCGCGCCGCCCACGCGGCGGCGCTTGTGGCCCGCTGAGCCCCGGCCCGCCGGTGGGCGGGGAACGACCGAGGAGTCCTTCGCCGCGAGGTGACCGGCCACCCCGTGTACTGGACGCGCGGCCGAGGCGGCCGGGATCCGCGCGGAGCGGGTGCGCGTCACGGCGCTCGCCGAAACGGCCTCATCCCCCTTGACGGCAAGCCGGTGGTCCCGGTCCTCGAGGTCTCCCTCGGCCTACCCTGGGACCGCGCGGCCCTCGGGGAGCGTGCGTACGGGCAGGTCCACCCCGTCACCCCGGAGGAGCGTGCGGGTGAGGGCGTCCCGCGCTGGAGCATCGCACCGTACGAAGCGGAAGAAGGGGCCCCACGTGTCGCCGACCCACGTGTACCGGGTGACCAAGTACGACCCCGCCGACCGTGCCCCGGACGGGACCTACCACGGTCCGCTGGACACCGACAGCGACCACGGGCCGGTGGACGCCGCGTACCTGGCGGCCGTGCGGGCGTTCGCCGAGGAGAGCGGGGTGCAGCGGCTCGCCGTGCGGGAACCGGGGATCGGCGGCGGCTCCCTGCCCTTCCGTCCGGGCCCGGCGGCGCGGGAGCACCCCCTGGACGGCCTGTTCCCCGCGGACCTGACGGGTTTCCACGACGGCGCGGTCGTCGCGCTGCCGCTCGCGCTGGAACTCCTGCGCCGCATGCTCGGCGGCAGCAGCGTCTGGTGCCGCCTGGCGACGGAGGACGGCTTCGCCGTGCAGGTCGGCTGGGACCAGTACGTCTACGTCACCACCCGCGCCCCCTGCCCGGGCGCCGTGGCCCGCACCCGGGAGCTGGGGCTCTTCGCGGATCCGATCGAGGCCTCGCCGTACGATCCCGCGTTCGACGACGCGTACGAGCTGCGTCCCGCAGACCAGGAGTTCTGGGAGCGGGTCCGGGCGAGCGCGGCGCGCGGCGGGGCGGGGCTGCTGGAGGAGATGTACGTCGACGGGGCCTCCCGCTGGCACCCCCTCGGGGGCGGAGGCCCGCTCGACTCCGTGCGCGCGGCGCTCGCGCCGCGCGCTCTGCTGAACGTCTGGCCCGCGCTGTCCACCGATATCGCCGGGCTGCTCGCCGCACTCCCCGAGGAGTTCACCTCCGAATGCGTCTGGGAGGACGCGGACGGCCGGATCTCGAACGGTCTCGTCGACGAGGACGACCGTGCGGAGCTGGCACGCCTGCTCGCCGGTGCCCGGGCCGCCGCCCTGCTGCCGATCTGCGTGGACGAGCACGATCCCCTGTTCACGGGTGTGCTGCCGGACCCGGACGGGGTGGTGCGGGCCCGGTGGCAGCTGTAGGTGAGTTGCCCCGCGCAGGGTCGGGCCGCGTGCCCGGCTGCGGTTGTCAGACCCCTCGGGTAGGTTCCGAGGTATCGGGAACTAGCAGGGGGATCAGCGGACATGACGGAAACCACCGGCCTCGGACCGGACCTGGACGAGGCGCTCGGCCGGTACCGCGTCGAGCTCACCGGCTACTGCTACCGCATGCTCGGCTCCTCCTTCGACGCCGAGGACGCGGTGCAGGACACGTACGTCCGCGCCTGGCGCAGCTTCGACAAGTTCGAGGGCCGCTCCTCGCTGCGGTCCTGGCTGTACCGGATCGCGACGAACGTCTGCCTGGACCTGCTGAGCGCGGGGAACAAGCGGGCCCGCCCCATGGACCTCACCTCCCCGCAGCACCAGGCCTCCGCCGTGCTCAACGAGCGGCCCGAGGTGACCTGGCTGGAGCCGGTCCCGGACGGGCGGGTGCTGCCGCAGACCGCCGACCCGGCGGAGACGGCGCTGGCCAGGGAATCCGTGCGGCTCGCCTTCGTGGCGGCCCTCCAGCACCTGCCGGCCAAACAGCGGGCGGTGCTCATCCTGCGCGAGGTCCTCGCCTGGAAGGCCGACGAGGTGGCCACGCTGCTGGACACCACGGTCGCGTCGGTGAACAGCGCGCTGCAGCGGGCCCGGGCCACGCTCGCCGCCACCCGGATCCGCGAGAGCGAGGCCGCGGACCCGCTGGACGGCGACCAGGCGAAGCTGCTGGAGCAGTACCTCTCCGCCTTCGAGGCGTACGACATCACCCGCCTCACCGCCCTCCTGCACGAGGACGCGGTGCTGTCGATGCCGCCGTTCGACCTGTGGCTGCGGGGCCACGAGGACATCGCCGCCTGGCACCTCAACCAGGGCATCGGCTGCAAGGGCTCCCGCCTGCTCCCGACCACGGCGAACGGCATGCCGGCCTTCGGCCAGTACCGGCCGCGCGAGGACGGGCAGCCGGGCTGGACCCCGTGGGCGCTGCAGGTGCTGGAGGTCTCAGACGGGAAGATCGTCGGGCTCAACGCGTTCCTGGACACCGCCCGGTTCTTCCCGCTCTTCGGCCTCCCCGAGCAGCTCGAGGAGGCCCACGAGGTACAGCAGGGCGCGTAGCGGGGGCCCGGCCCGCACCCGGAAGGGGACGCCGAGGCGCCGGGCTGTCAGGGCTGCGCGCGCGAGGGCCTGGACGGTCGCGAGGGTGGGCGCGGTGACTGCGGTCGCCTCGCACACCACTGCGTCGGGCCCGTCCCGGCACAGCGCGGACACCCGCGCGCACAGCTCGGCGGTATCCGGCTCCGGACCTTCCAGGGTCAGGGTTCTGGTATCCACGTGAGGCAGACCCCCGGCCCCGCCGGAACTCATCGGTGGGGCCGGAGGAAGCCGCCTACGGCTGCGCTCCGTGCTCCTCGTTCGGTCCGTCACCGGTCCCCGCATGCGGAACGGGACCGGTGGGCGTCCACCGGTCCCGTTCGCCCGAAGGGGAAGCCGCAGGTCAGGCGATGCGGTCCAGGACGATCGGCGTGGCGGAGTAGGACGTGCCCGCCGCCGCGATGTCGAAGGTGCCGTCCAGCGCCGCGAGGGCGTAGCCGAACTTCTCCGGGGTGTCGGTGTGCAGGGTCATCAGGGGCTGGCCCGCCGTGACCGTGTCGCCCGGCTTCGCGTGCAGCTCGATGCCCGCGCCCGCCTGCACCGGGTCCTCCTTGCGGGCGCGGCCGGCGCCCAGGCGCCAGGCGCCGACGCCCACCCCGTACGCGTCCAGACGGGTCAGGACGCCCGAGGCGGTCGCGGTGACCACGTGCTGCTCGCGGGCCACGGGCAGGGCCGCGTCCGGGTCGCCGCCCTGGGCCGCGATCATCCGGCGCCACACGTCCATGGCGGAGCCGTCGGCCAGGGCCTTCGCCGGGTCGGCGTCCTTGATGCCCGCCGCGTCCAGCATCTCCCGGGCCAGCGCCAGGGTCAGCTCGACCACGTCCGAGGGGCCCCCGCCCGCCAGGACCTCCACGGATTCGCGGATCTCCAGCGCGTTGCCGGCGGTGAGGCCCAGCGGGGTGGACATGTCGGTGAGCAGGGCAACCGTCTTGACGCCCGAGTCGGTGCCGAGGCCCACCATGGTCCGCGCCAGCTCGCGCGCGTCCTCGATGTTCTTCATGAACGCGCCGGTGCCGACCTTCACGTCCAGGACGAGCGAGCCGGTGCCCTCGGCGATCTTCTTCGACATGATCGAGGAGGCGATCAGCGGGATCGCCTCGACGGTGCCGGTGACGTCGCGCAGCGCGTAGAGCTTCTTGTCCGCCGGTGCGAGTCCGTCGCCGGCCGCGCAGATCACGGCGCCGGTGGTGTCGAGGACGTGCAGCATCTCCTCGTTGGAGAGCAGGGCGCGCCAGCCCGGGATGGACTCCAGCTTGTCCAGGGTGCCGCCGGTGTGGCCGAGGCCGCGGCCCGAGAGCTGCGGTACGGCCGCGCCGCAGGCCGCGACGAGCGGGGCCAGCGGCAGGGTGATCTTGTCGCCGACGCCGCCGGTGGAGTGCTTGTCGGCGGTCGGGCGGGAGAGGGAGTCGAAGTTCATGCGCTCGCCGCTCGCGATCATCGCGGCGGTCCAGCGGGCGATCTCGGCCCGGTTCATGCCGTTCAGCAGGATGGCCATCGCCAGTGCC
This sequence comes from Streptomyces sp. NPDC006544, assembly GCF_040611715.1. NCBI lineage: Bacteria > Bacillati > Actinomycetota > Actinomycetes > Kitasatosporales > Streptomycetaceae > Streptomyces > Streptomyces sp. NPDC006544. Next base: position 56,017 of record NZ_JBEXOV010000015.1, read on the forward strand.
GACATCTGCTCGTCGGCGACCACGCCGCGCGTGTACGCGTCGATGACCCAGTCGATCTGCTCGGGGCTCAGTTCGCCGCGGTCCCGCTTGGTGCGGATGACGGAGATGACGTCCATGGAAGTGCTTCCTTCTACGCGCATAGAGATGAGGAGAGGGGTCCCCGGTGGGGGAAGGACGGCGGCCCCCCGCCCGGCAGGGCGGAGGGCCGTCACCGCGGCTATCTCAGATGGTCCGGCCCGAAGGCCTGGGGCAGCATCGCGGAGAGCGGCAGGACGCCCTGCGGTGTCTCCACCTGGAGTTCGGCGCCACCGAACTCGAACAGCAGCTGCCGGCAGCGGCCGCAGGGGACGAGGATCTCGCCCTTGCCGTCCACGCACGTGAAGTGCGTCAGCCGGCCGCCGCCCGTGGCCTGGAGGGAGGAGACCAGACCGCATTCGGCGCACAGGCCGAGGCCGTAGCTCGCGTTCTCGACGTTGCAGCCGACCACGGTGCGGCCGTCGTCGACCAGCGCCGCCACTCCGACCGGGAAGCCCGAGTACGGGGCGTACGCGCGGGACATGGCGTCCCGCGCGGCCTCGCGCAGGGCGTCCCAGTCGGCGGCGCCGCTCACGTGCCCGCTCACTTGCCCTCGCCCTTGCGGTACGGCAACCCGTCCGCCTTGGGCATCCGCAGGCGCTGCGCGGACAGCGCGAGCACCAGCAGGGTCGTCAGGTACGGGGCGGCGTCCACGAACTGGCTGGGCACCGCGTCGGTGGTCGCGTACCAGACGAACAGCAGCACGGCGAAGACCGCCGAGACGCCGGCCTGGACGTACTTCTTCTTGTAGAGCTGCCAGGCGACGACCAGGACGAGCAGGATCGCCAGGAGCAGCAGCATCGCGTGGACGTTCTCGGCGCCACCGCGCAGCTTGAGGCTGTCGGTGAAGCCGAACAGGCCGGCGCCCAGCGCCATGCCGCCCGGCATCCAGTTGCCGAAGATCATGGCGGCGAGGCCGATGTAGCCGCGGCCGCCGGTCTGGCCCTCCTGGTAGATCGGGCTGGCCACGATCGAGAGGAACGCGCCGCCGAGGCCCGCCAGGGCGCCCGAGACGATCACGGCGATGTACTTGTACTTGTAGACGTTGACGCCGAGCGATTCGGCGGCGACGGGGTTCTCACCGCAGGAACGCAGCCGCAGCCCGAAGGTGGTGCGCCACAGCACCCACCAGGTGCCGGGGATCAGCAGAAGCGCCACGACCGTCAGCAGCGACAGGCCGGTGACCAGGCCGCCGATGACGCCGGCGAGGTCGGAGACGAAGAACCAGTGTTTGCCCTGGAGCGTCACCATCCAGTCCGACAACCCCGGCACTGTGATCTCGTAGATCGGTTCGACGCGCGGGGACTGCTTGGAGGAGCCGCCCGGGGCGTCGGCGAACGTGAAGTTCGACAGGTACTGGGTGAAGCCCAGCGCCAGGATGTTGATGGCCACACCCGAGACGATGTGGTTCACGTTGAAGGTGACCGTGATGATCGCGTGCAGCAGGCCGCCGACGGCGCCGCCGATCAGGCCGGCCATGACGCCGGTCCACGGGCCCCACTGGTAACCGGCCCAGGCGCCGAACCAGGTGCCGAGGATCATCATGCCCTCGAGGCCGATGTTGACGACGCCCGAGCGCTCGGCCCACAGGCCGCCCAGCCCGGCGAGGCCGATCGGCACGGCGAGGGAGAGCGCGCCGGAGACCTGGCCGACCGAGGTCAGGTCGTCGGCGCCGCTGATCACGCGGACGAGCGAGACCAGCGCGAGGCCGCCCGCGACCATCAGCATGATCCAGGGCAGGGTGAGCTTCTTGCGGCCGCCCTGCTTCTTGGGGGCGGCGCTCGTCGCGGAAACGGTGCTGGTGCTCACGCCGCGACCTCCTTGTCGGTCTTGATGGCGCCGCCGGCGGCGAGTTCCTCGCCGACCTTCTGCTGCTGGCGCCGGATCCCGTAGCGGCGGACGAGCTCGTAGGACACGACGACCGCGATCACGATCAGGCCCTTCATGATCGTGCCGATTTCCTTGGCGTACCCGGCCTGGTCGAGCGAGGCCGAGGCCTTGTCGATGAAGGCCATCAGGAACGCGGCGAAGAAGATGCCGACCGGGCTGTTGCGCCCGAGCAGCGCGATGGTGATGCCGGTGAAGCCGATGCCGACCGGGAAGGACAGGTTGTACGTGTGGGTCTCGCCCAGCAGCTGCGGCATGCCGGAGAGGCCGGCGACGGCGCCCGAGATCAGCATCGAGGTGATGATCATCTTCTTGGCGTCCACACCGGAGGCCTGCGCGGCGGACTGGCTGGCGCCGGTGGCGCGCAGGTCGAAGCCGAAGCGGGTCCGGTTCAGCCCGAACCAGTAGACGATGCCCAGCGCGAAGGCGACGAACGTGAAGCCGTAGATCTCCAGGCCGTCGCCGAGCGAGAGCGCCGGGAACCAGCCGGTGGAGGCGATCTCGCCGGTGGTCAGGTCGTTCGAGCCGACGGGCTGGACACCGAGGTTCTTCGGCAGGATCAGCCAGGCGATCAGGCTGGTGGCGATGGCGTTCAGCATGATCGTGGAGACGACCTCGCTGACACCGCGCTTGGCCTTCAGGACGCCGGCGATACCGGCCCAGAAGGCGCCGGTCAGCATGGCGACGACCACGATCAGCAGGATGTGCAGCGGACCGGGCAGGGCCACGGCCGTGCCGACCACGGCGGAGATCATCGCGGCGAGGCGGTACTGGCCGTCGACGCCGATGTTGAAGAGGTTCATCCGGAAGCCGATGGCCACGGCCAGGGCCGCCAGGTAGTAGGTGCCCGCCTGGTTCACGATGAGGATCTGGACGTCCTCGTAACCGGCGTTCTCCACCATCAGGCGCAGGGGTTCGATCGGGTTGATGCCCGTCGCGCCCAGCACGAGCATGGTCAGCCCGAAGGCGGTGACCAGTGCGAGCGCGGGTCCGGCGATACCGAGGAGCAGCCGGTCCTTGTCGAATTTCTTCATCGGGCCTCGTCCTCCGGGGAGTCGGTACGGGCGTCCGTACCGGCGTCGGAGCGGTTGTCGGTGGCTTCTGCGGTGTCGGCGGGGCCTTCGAGGTGCCCGGAGGCGGCGCCCGTCATGGCGGTGCCGAGTTCCTCGGGGGTCACGGTCGCGGGGTCGGCGTCGGCGACCAGGCGGCCGCGGTAGATGACGCGCAGGGTGTCGGACAGGCCGATCAGCTCGTCGAGGTCGGCGGAGATCAGCAGGACCGCCAGGCCTTCGCGGCGGGCCTCGCGGATCGCGTCCCAGATCTGCGCCTGCGCGCCGACGTCCACACCACGGGTGGGGTGGGCCGCGATGAGGAACTTCGGGTTGTGGCTCATCTCGCGGCCGACGATCAGCTTCTGCTGGTTGCCGCCGGAGAGCGAGGCCGCGGTGACCTCGATGCCGGGCGTGCGGACGTCGTACTCGCGCACGATCCGCTCGGTGTCCTTGCGGGCGGCCTTCGGGTCGAGGATGCCGCGCTTGGAGTTGGGGGCCTCGGTGACGTGGCCGAGGATGCGGTTCTCCCAGAGGGAGGACTCCAGCAGCAGGCCGTGGCGGTGGCGGTCCTCGGGGATGTAGCCGATGCCGCCCTCGCGGCGCGCCCGCACCGGGGCCTTGGTGATGTCCCGGCCGTCCAGCGTGATCACGCCCGCGTCGACGGAGCTCATGCCCATGAGGGCTTCGATCAGCTCGGTCTGGCCGTTGCCCTCGACCCCGGCGATGCCGAGGATCTCGCCCTTGTGGATGGTGAAGTTGACGTCGTCCAGCAGGAGGCGGCCGGCTTCGGCCTGCTCGTACAGGGTCGAGTCCTGGGGGGCCTGACGCGACAGGACCTCCGGCTCGGCGACGACGGAGTCACCCGCGGCGAGGGTCAGCCCCGCCACCTGCAGCATCGGGACGCCCGTCACGGTCGACTCGCGGGTCTCCGGCGAGGGCAGCTCCGCGCCGACCATCAGCTCGGCGAGCTGCTTGGTGGTGGCGGTCCGCGGGTCGGCGGTGCCGACCGTCGTGCCGCGCCGGATGACGGTGATGTCGTCGGCGACCTTCAGGACCTCGCCCAGCTTGTGCGAGATGAAGATGACGGTCAGGCCTTCGGCCTTGAGCTCGCGCAGGTTGTCGAAGAGCGCGTCCACCTCCTGCGGCACGAGCACGGCGGTCGGCTCGTCGAGGATGAGGATCTGGGCGCCGCGGTAGAGGACCTTGAGGATCTCCACGCGCTGCCGGTCGGCGACCCCGAGGTCTTCGACCAGGACGTCGGGGCGCACGCCGAGGCCGTACGCGTCCGAGATCTCCTTGATCTTCCTACGGGCCTTGGCGCCGATGCCGTAGAGCTTCTCGCCGCCGAGAACCACGTTCTCCAGGACGGTGAGGTTGTCGGCGAGCATGAAGTGCTGGTGCACCATGCCGATGCCGCGGGCGATGGCGTCGCCGGGGCTGGTGAAGGAGACCTGCTCCCCGTCGACGGCGATGGTGCCCTCGTCCGGCTTCTGCATGCCGTAGAGGATCTTCATCAGGGTCGACTTGCCGGCGCCGTTCTCGCCGATCAAGGCATGGACCGTGCCCTTGCGGACCGTGATCGCGATGTCCTTGTTGGCGACGACGCCGGGGAAGCGCTTGGTGATGCCGTGCAGTTCTACGGCGGGGGGCGGGCTGGACGCGTTGATGACGCACTCTCCTTGGCGCGGAAGGAGCGGAGGCAGGGAGGACAGGGCGGGGGAGAGAAAGTATCGCGTCCACGATGCTTCTACGCGCGTAGCACTGTCGGAAGTGAAAACTTGCGGCCACCCGGCCACAAGATCACATGAAACCACGTGACACGTATCGGGGCCCGGGAGCGGTAGAGACCGCTTCCCGGACCCCGGAGATCACGCTGACCGCAGGTCAGGACGGCACCTTACGGGGCGGTCTTGACCTCGATCTTCTTCGCGATGATGTCGGCCTTGGCCTTGTCCACCGCGGCGATGACGTCGGTCATCTTCTTGTACTCGGGGTTGGAGTCGGCCAGGCCGACGCCGTCCTTGTCGAGGCCGTAGCGGACCTCGCCCGTCTCGGGCTTGCCGTCCTTGACCGACTTGATCAGGTTGAAGACCGAGTCGGAGACGTCCTTGGTCACCGAGGTCAGGATGCTGTTCTTGTACTTCGCCAGACCGGCCTGGTTGTACTGGTCCGAGTCGACGCCGATGGCCCACTTGCCCTTGGCGGAGGTGGCCTCGATGGCACCGGAGCCGGCGAGACCGGCGGCCGCGTAGACCACGTCGGCGCCCTTGTCGAGCTGGCCCTCGGCGGCGGCCTTGCCCAGGTCGGGCTTGGCGAAACCGTCGAAGTTCGGCGGCTGGGTCAGGTACTGGGTGAGCACCTTGGCGTTCGGGTTGGTGTCCTTGACGCCCTGGGTGAAGCCCGCCTCGAACTTCTTGATCAGCGGAACCTCGACACCGCCGATGAAGCCGACCGTGCCGGTCTTGGACGCCTTGGCGGCGGCGACGCCGGCCAGGTAGGAGCCCTGCTCCTCGTTGAAGACGAGGTTGGCGATGTTGTTCGCGGTCACCGAGGTGTCGTCGATGATGCCGAACGTGGTGTTCGGGAACTTCTCGGCGACCTTCTTGATGGCCGGCGCGTAGGCGAAGCCGACGCCGATGACCGGGTTGTTGCCCTTGCGGGCCAGCTCGGTGAGGCGCTGGACCTTGTCGGCCTCGCCCTCGCCATCGGTGGGCTCCGCCTGGGCGCCCTTGATCTGGAGGTCCTTCTCGGCCTTCGCGAGGCCTTCGTAGGCGGCGTCGTTGAACGACTGGTCGCCACGGCCGCCGATGTCGTAGGCGATGGCGGCGCTGCTGGCCTCCTTGGTGGAGGAGGACGAGCTGTCCGAGGACTTCTTACCGCCACAGGCGGTGGCCGAGAGGGCCAGCGCCGCGGACGCGACGCCCACGGTGGCGATCCTGGTGATCCGGCGCAAGGGGAGGCTCCTTCAAAACCTGACCGAAGCGCCACGGCCGGCGCTGGTTTCGCGGCGATCGTAACGCGCGTAGATGTCAGTTAAAGGCCCGTTCATGAGTCGTTATCGGATCGTCGTGAACCAGACAGTGACCGATCAGTAACTCCCGACACGCCCAGCCCTTGCGTACCAAGGGCTGGACGCGCCCGACCCGGCGGCTCCAGATGTTGTACAAGTTTCGGCCAACATGCGGCCGGGGGGCCGGGGAAGCCCGGCCCGGCGGGGAGGGAAGCTCAGCTCGCCGGCCCGGCGCGGCGCGCTTCGGGCGTCCGCCCGTCCAGCAGCACGGCGGCCGTGAAGAACTCCACGCCCACCCCGATCGCCGCCTCGTCCACGTCGAAGTCGCCCCGGTGCAGGTCCCGCTTCGCCGTGTCCCCGGGCGTGCGGACCCCCAGCCGGGCCATGGCCCCGGGCACGTGCTCCAGGTACCAGGAGAAGTCCTCGCCGCCCAGGCTCTGGTCGGTGTCCTCGACCGACGCGGCACCGCACCGGGCGCCCATCGCCTCGCGGAGCAGTTCGGTGACCACCGGGTCGTTCACGACAGGGGGCACGCCGCGCACGTAGGTGATCTCCGACTTGGCCCGGTGCAGCGAGGCGATCTCGTCGATCGCCGCGTGGATCTGGTCGGGGGCCTCGTGCCAGGCGTTCAGGTCCAGGCAGCGCACGGTTCCGGACAGCTCCGCGTGCATCGGGATGACGTTGCAGGCGTGGCCGGCCTCGATCCGGCCCCAGGTGACCGACATGCCCGAGCGGGCGTCCATGCGGCGGGCCAGCACGGCCGGCAGGTCGGTGGCGACCCGGGCGGCGGCCGTCACCAGGTCGGTGGTCAGGTGCGGACGCGCGGTGTGGCCGCCGGGGCCGGCGAGGGCGATCTCCAGCCGGTCGCAGGCCGAGGTGATGGGCCCGCTGCGCAGGCCGATCCGGCCCGCGTCGACCCGGGGGTCGCAGTGCACGGCGATGATCTTGCCGACGCCGTCGAGCACCCCGGAGTCGATGGCCTCGGTGGCGCCCCCCGGCAGCACCTCCTCGGCGGGCTGGAAGAGCAGCCGCACGGGCCGGGGCAGCGCGCCCTGGCGGTCGAGCTCGGCGAGGACGAGGCCGGCGCCGAGGACGACGGCGGTGTGCACGTCGTGCCCGCAGGCGTGGGCGCGGTCCGGGACGGTCGAACGGTACGGGACGTGCGTCTTGGCATCCGGGATGGGCAGGGCGTCGATGTCCGCGCGCAGGGCCAGCATGGGCCGGACCCCGTCCCAGGTCCCCACGTCACAGATGAGGCCGGTCCCCGAGTTCAGCACCTTGGGGCGCAGGCCGGCTTTCTCCAGCCGGGCCTTGATCGCCGCCGTGGTGCGGAACTCGTGGTGTCCCAGCTCGGGATGCATGTGCAAGTCCCGGCGGAAGGCGATCAGTTCGGCACGCAGGTGGTCCGGAAGCTTGCCGGGCAGCTCGGGCCGGGCGGGCGCGGCGGTCTGGGGGATCTGGGACGCGCGGGACATCAACTGGTTCACCCGTTGAAGGGTAGGCGCACCCGCGCCCCAACTGGCCGGAGATCACCAAAAGTTCATGCCGTTAGGGGAAAGAAACCCGGCCTCTGGACGCATGACGGGATGTGAGCGGGGGTAAACTCGCGCGCTCATCGAGCCGCCAGGGCCGTCTGAGCAGGAAGTCTGCGCACGTCCCGGGCCGTCTCCGTGACACCGGCGAGAAATCCGCGAGCCCGCGCCGAGGCGCCGCGCGCGAGCCATCCGGGATCGACCTCGCATACGGCCACGCTCACGCCGGTACCGGCCAGGGCGTACGGCAGCGTGTGGACGACCGTGGACGGAAAGCTGACGATCGTCCGCCCGACCGGGCCGCGCCGCGCGACGAGCTCCAGCGGCAGGTCCGGACGCACGATCTCCAGCCCGGTCGCCTCGCTCAGCGCGCGCAGCTTCTCCGGGGACTCCCGGCGGTGCGCGAAGTAGCGGGTGGCGCCGTGCTCGGCGGCCAGCGCGCACACCGCTTCCCGGTAGCGGTCCGGGTCGACCACACCGGTCTCCACCAGCGAGGTCCCGACCAGGTCGGTGCCCTTCGTCAGACGCGGCGGCCCGTAGCGGGCCCGGGTCCAGGCGAAGTCGTTGAGGCGGACGGTCATCCCGGCGTGCGGGGCGGTGACGGGCATCGAGCTGAACACCTCGACGCCGTGCCCGCTCCCGGCCGCCGGGGTGAAGCGGCGCCGCGCGATCGCCGAGACCGGGGCGTACGCCAGCTCGCGCAGCCGGCCCGGCAGTCCCCCGCCGCCGGCCCGGTGCCAGCGTACGAGCCGTTCGCCGCGGGCCGTCCGGGCGACGAACTCCATGGTCGCGGTGCCGTCGTCGACCACCACGAGCTCCGTGGCGCGGACGAGGGTGAGGAGGAGCTGGACGTAGCGGGAGAAGGGGTCCCCTATGACCACGCGACGCGCCGACCGGACGTCGCGGGCGAGCGCGGCGAGCGCCCGCAGGGGCGCCAGGCGGCCCCCGCGGGCCTCCTGCCACCGCACTTCGTGACCCTCGTCCCGGGCCAGGGCCGCCATGCGGCGCAGCTGGCCCCGCGACATGGGGTCGGTGGGCGGGAGCACGACGATCCGCAGGGGCGGGGGCGGGGGCGCCGCCGCGGCGGCCGGCCGGGGGCCGGCTCCCCCGCCCCGGGCGGGCTGGTGCGGGACGGCCCCGAGGAGCCTCCCGCCGCGTCGCGCGTACTCCCACTCCAGGACGTTGAGGAGCTGGACGGGGCTCTCCACGAAAGCCAGGGTGGGGGTGCCGGTGGGAGTGCCCGTGGGGGCGGGGGTGCGGGCTGGGGGTGTCACGGCGTACTCCTCGTCAGGGGGAGGAAGGGATCGGCGCTCGGTCCGTACGGGCCCGCGGAGCCGGACCCGGCCGTGCGGCGCCGCGCAGGGCCCGCTCAGACGGCGGCCGGCTCCCCGTGGACACGGCGGAGCTTCTTCATCGGGCCGAGCTCGGACGCGTAGACCCGCTTGACGCCGTCGCCCAGGGCGGTCTCGATGGTGCGGATGTCGCGGACCAGCCGGGTCAGGCCGCCGGGCTCGACGGACGCGGCCTGGTCGGAGCCCCACATCGCCCGGTCGAGGGTGATGTGCCGCTCGACGAAGGCCGCGCCGAGCGCGACGGCGGCCAGCGTGGTCTGCAGGCCCGTCTCGTGGCCGGAGTAGCCGATCGGGACGTTCGGGTACTCCTCCTGGAGGGTGTTGATGACCCTCAGGTTGAGCTCCTCCGCCTTGGCCGGGTACGTCGAAGTGGCGTGGCAGAGCAGGATGTTGTCGCTGCCGAGCACCTCCACCGCGTGCCGGATCTGCCGTGGGGTGGACATGCCGGTGGACAGGACGACGGTGCGGCCGGTGGCGCGCAGCGCGCGCAGCAGCTCGTCGTCGGTGAGGGAGGCGGAGGCGACCTTGTGGGCGGGGAGGTCGAACTTCTCCAGGAAGGCGACGGCCTCGGTGTCCCACGGTGAGGCGAACCAGTCGATGCCGCGCCGCGCGCAGTGCTCGTCTATGGCGCGGTACTCGTCCTCACCGAATTCCACGCGGTGGCGGTAGTCGATGTAGGTCATCCGGCCCCACGGGGTGTCGCGTTCGATGTCCCACTGGTCACGCGGGGTGCAGATCTCGGGGGTGCGCTTCTGGAACTTCACGGCGTCGCAGCCGGCCTCGGCGGCGGCGTCGACGAGCGCGAGGGCGTTGCCGAGGTCGCCGTTGTGGTTGATGCCGATCTCGCCGACGACGTAGACGCGGTGGCCCGGGCCGGCGATGCGCGAGCCGAAGGTGCGGTGGCGGGCGGCGGGGGTGGCCTTCATGGCGGGGCTGTCCTTCGGTACGGGAGGCGTGGCGGGGGTGACGGGCGTGGGAGGCGCGAGTACGGGCACGAGCGCGCGGGCGCGGGCCAGGTCGTGGGGATCGTCGATCTCCAGCACCCGGGCGGGGTCGGTGGCGACGGGCACGGTCCGGCCGAAGAAGCGGTGCCGGGCGGCGCGGAAGCCGGCGGCGTCCATGGCGTAGGCGGCGCCGGTCTCCAGCAGGTCCTGGGGCCGGTCCTGCCGGCGGGGGCGGTACGCGGCCTCGTGGTTGACCCCGGCTCCGGAGCCGTCGGGCTCCGCCCGCCAGAGGAACCCGTGGAAGGGGGCCGCGGTCAGCGCGGAGTCGGCGGCGCCGGACGCGACGGCGGCGGCGACCGATTCGACGTCGGAGGCGGTGACGAAGGGGCTGGTGCACTGGACGAGGAGCACCACGTCGACGGTGACCGAGTGCAGCTCCTCGAACGTGTCGAGCGCGTGCAGCAGGGCGGCTTCGCTGGTGGCCGTGTCCCCGGAGATCCCTGCGGGCCGGGGAAGCGCCACGGCTCCGGCGGAGCGGGCCGCGGCGGCGATCGCATCGGAGTCGGTGGACACCAGGACGTCCGTGACGCTCCCGGCCCCGAGGCAGGCCCGCACGGCCCGCACCACCAGCGGCATCCCGCCGACATCGGCCAGGTTCTTCCCGGGCACCCCCTTGGACCCCCCGCGCGCGGGGATCACGGCCAGCACCCTGGGCCGGCGCCCGGAACCGGCGACGGCCGGCGCCTGCGCGGGGTTCACAGCTCCCCCAGGCGGCGGATCACCGGCGCGACCCGCTGGACGCCGTGGCGGTAGGCGCCGCGGGCGGCTTCGCGCAGGTGCGCGCGGAGCGTGCGGCGCAGCCGGGACTCCCCCTCGCGGGGCCCGGCGGCGCCGGGCAGCGGCCTTCCGTCGGGGCCGAGGTGGTGCCGGGCCAGGATCCCCGGCAGGTACCCGGGAGCGGTGGACCCGGTGTAGTAGGGGGCCGGGGCAGGGAGCCGGCCGGCCTGCCCCAGCAGCTCCGCGAGCCGCGTCCGGGCGGCGGCGTGGGGGTCTTGACCGGCACCGGCACCGGTCCCGAGCACGGCCGCGGCCTGCGGCACCGGCCCTCCCCCGGCCCGTTCGGCACGGGCGGCCCGCGGTGGCGCGCCCGCCCGGCCCACGCCGTGGGCGGCCAGCCAGTGGGGGTCCGGTTCCGGCAGGAGGCCCGCGTCGAGCTGGGTCCAGGAGGCCAGGCAGCCCGAGCCCAGGAAGTGGTGGTTGCCCAGGCTTTCGCGGATGCCCAGGTCGGTGAGGATTGCCGTCGGGATGCCGCGGTGGAGGGACTCGAGGGCGGCCGTGGACGAGACGGTGACCAGCAGGTCCGTGGTGTCGAGGACCTCGCCCATGTTCCCGTACGCCAGACGGCAGTTGGCGGGGAGGCCACCGGGCAGCCGCTCCGCCAGACGCTGGTACGGGAGCTCCTCCACGTGGGTGGTGTGCTCCCCGGGGCGGCTGCGCAGTTTGATCAGCACCTCGCGCTCGGGGTGCAGCCGGGCGTGTTCCGCGGCCCGCCCCAGCAGGTACGCGCGGTCCGCGCGGCCCGCCGGTACGGACGGCTGCACCGCGAAGACCACCCGGCGGGGCGGGTCGCCGGCCGGTTGGTACGGCTCCCCGTCGAGGAAGGGCAGCGCCGTCTCCACCACGGCCGCCGCGTCCGCGCCCACGCCTTCGTACACCTCGCGGAAGCGCTCCGCGTCGTGGCGGGAGTTGGCGAGGACGAGGTCCGCCCCGTGCCTGAGCAGCAGCCCGTCGGCGAGCTTCTCGTAGACGACTCCGACGTACCCGGTGACGAGGACCGGCCGGGTTCCCGGTCCGGGCCACAGCGCCCTCGCCCCGTGCAGTACGGCCTGCACCGCACCGCCGACGAGCGCGAGGACGACCACGTCGTACGGCTCCCGCCCCGGGTCCGACAGCTCGGTGAGGAACTCCGTGCAGGTCACCTCGGTCAGCCGGTCGGCCCGGACGCCGACCTCGCCGAGCTGGCGCGCGGTGGGGGTCGCCCGGCCGCGCAGCAGGAAGCCGGTCAGGCGCACGGAGCCGGGCTTCGGGGAGAGGCGGCGCGCGGTGAGCGCTCCCCATTTCCACCGGGTGTCGGAATCGGCGAGTACGGCCACTCGAAGGACGGACCGATGGGCTGCGGCGGGCGCCGCTCGATTGCTTGCTGGCACGCGGCAGAAGCTATTCCGCCTTGCCGGTGACCGGCCCAACGAGCGCACAACAGCGGGTTAACAACCCGTCGAAGAAATGCGAAAGCACCCGGGTTAACGCGCCCGCCGTGCGTCGTTCACACGGATTCCGCGCCCGGGCCACGGCGAATGGCGAGCGGCACCCTAATGTCTCGCGAATGCTCAAACTCTCTCTGGTCGTTCCGTTCTACAACGTGCAGACATACGCCCCGGATGCCCTCAGAAGTCTCGAACTCAATGCCCGGGACGATTTCGAGTTCCTGCTCGTCGACGACTGCTCGACGGACGGGACGCCCGCGCTGCTGGAGCGGGCGGCGCGCGAACTGCCGGGCGCCGTGCTCCTCGGACGCGAACGCAACGGCGGCCTGGCGACGGCGCGGAACACCGGTCTCGACGCGGCCCGCGGGGAGTACATCGCCTTCCTGGACGGGGATGACTGGCTGGCGCCCGGCCATCTGGCCCGCACACTGGCCGCCATACAGGCTCTGAACTGCGATTTCGTCCGCACCGACCATGTCCGGTGCACCGGCAGGACGCGCAGCGTGCAGCGCGTCCCCTACGGCCCGGAGTCGGTCGTGGCCGACCCCCGCACCGGCATCCTGCCCGCCTCGCGCGCCACCTCGGTGGACTACCCGTACGCGTGGGCGGGGATGTACCACCGGCGGCTGCTGGACCGCGGGCTGCTGCACTTCACGGACGGCCTGCGGACGGCGGAGGACCGGCCCTGGATCTGGCGGCTGCACCGGGAGGCGAAGTCGTTCGCCGCGGTCGGCCTGCCCGGCACCTTCTACCGGCGCGGAGTTTCCACCTCCCTGACACAGATCGGGGACGAACGGCAGCTCGATTTCATTCGCGCGTTCGACCAGGTCCTCAGCGATACCGCCGCCGACCGGGAATTCGATCTTCTTCTTCCCAAAGCCGTCCGCACCTACTGCGCAATCATCGCGCACCACATCGGGTCCACCGAAAGGTTCGAACCCCCCGTGGCCAGGAAACTCCGCGCGATGAGCGCGGCCGCGCTCGGCCGAATGCCCCAGGACGTCCTCGGCCAGGCCCTGAACTCGATGGACTCCGACCGCGCCTCCCTGCTTCGCCGTCTGCGCCGCCGTCACGCCGCCACCGCCAGGGCCGGCGGTGTGACCGGCGGGGCCGCCCCCGGCGCTCCCGCGGCCGCGGCCCGCCCGGAGGTGTCCGCATGAGCGGCGCCGGCGTCACCCAGGTGTTCCTCGCCTCCACCCTCTACGGCACGGCGGCCCTCGCGGCCGCGCTCGACGCGGACGCCTTCCCGCCCGCCGCCCGCCGGATCCTGTTGACCAGCAACCACGCCGTCACCGCCGAGATCACCCCCGGCCTGACCGCGATGCCGGGCTTCGCCGCCCTGCGCACCCGCTTCGACGAGGTCCTCGACTGGAACGCGGTCGTCGCCCCGCAGCACCCCTGCGTCTGGGCCCCGCGCACCGAGGACGTCCCCCTGTGGGAACGGCAGTTGCGCGCCGCGTGGGGCCTCGGTACGGACCGGGTCGAGCTGATCGTGGAATCGCTCCAGGTACCGCCCGCGCAGAGCCTGTGCCTGCTCTTCCCCGGGGCGGCCGTAGAGGTCTACGCCGACGGGCTGATGAGCTACGGCCCCACCCGCTTCCGGCTCGACCCGGGCCTCGGCAGGCGCGTACGGCGGGTGCTGTACCTGGACCTCGTACCGGGCCTGCAGCCGCTGCTGCTGACCGAGTTCGAGGTCCGGGCGGAGGTGATCCCGGCGGCGGCCTTCCGCAAGGTCGTCGCCGGGCTCGACGTGCCGGACCACGCGCCCGTGGGCGAGGCCCCGGCACTGCTGCTGGGCCAGTACCTCTCCGCGCTCGACCTGATGCCGTCCCGCGAGGAGGAGGAACTGCACGGGGAGATGGTCCGGGGCGCACACGCGCTGGGCCACCGCGACCTGGTCTTCAAACCGCACCCCAGCGCCCCCGCCGTCTACGCGCGGCGGGCGCGGGAGGAGGCAGAGCGGCTCGGCGCCCGGCTCACCGTGCTCGGCACCCGCTCGCCGAGACCCTCTACGACCGGCTGCGCCCCGCCCTGGTGGTCGGCTGCTTCTCGACGGGGCTGCTGACCGCGGCCACCCTGTACGGGCTCCCGGTCGCCCGGACCGGGACGCAGGCCGTACTCGCGCGCCTGGCGCCGTACCAGAACAGCAACCGGGTCCCACTGGTCCTGGCCGACGCCCTGCTGCCCGACCTGGCGGACGCGGCGGCCGTGCGCTCCTGGACCCCGCCGGGGACGGCGGCGGCCTCGGCGACCTCGGGGATCGCACGGACCCTGGGGGACACGGCGGCCATGGGCGGAGCCACCGCAGCCACCGAGCTCACCGGCCTGCTCACCGCCGTCGGGTTCACGATGCAGCCCACGATCCTCGCCGCGCGCCGGGCGGAGGCCGAGCGCTGGCTGGCCGGGAACCTCACCCCGCGCACCTGGCGCTACTTCACCCGCCGCCGGCTGACCTCGCTCGGTCTGCCCGGCGGCATCCCGGCCCGGCTGTCCTTCCTGCCCCGCAGCCGCGCGGTGCGCAGCGCCGCGCGCCTGGTGCGCCGGGCGATCAGCTGAAGCGGACCGGCGGACCGTACGGGCTAGCTGACGGCGAGCTTGGCCGCGAAGCCCAGGAACAGCACGCCCGCCGCCGAGCTGGCGCCGGCGGACAGCCGCTTGCGACTGCGGAAGGCGGCCGCCAGGCGCGTCCCGCCGAATATCAGCGTGGTCAGGTACAGGAAGCTGCCGAGCTGCAGCAGGCCGCCCAGCAGCAGGAAGGACAGGGCCGGGTAGACGTAGTGCGGGTCCACGAACTGCACGAAGAAGGACATCAGGAAGAGGATGGCCTTCGGGTTGAACACGCTGATGAGCAGCGCCCTGCGGTAGGGCCGCTCCTTCTCGCCGGTCCCGGCCGCCGCGGGCGCGCCGCTCGCGTCCGCTGCCGTGGCCTGCGCCTGGGCCGTGGCCTGGGCCTGCGTCTGGGCCCGCGCCCCGGCCTCCGACCGCTCCCGCCGTGCGCGCCACATCGTCCACGCGCCGCGCAGCATGCCCACGGCGAGCCAGGTCAGGTAGCCCGCGCCGAGCAGTTTGACGATCCCGAAGAGCATCGGGCTGGTCTGCAGCAGGGCTCCGGCGCCGACCGCCGCCAGGGTCATCAGCAGGGCGTCCCCGGTGAAGACGCCGCAGGCCGCCTTGTACCCCTCGCGGACCCCGCCGCGCGCGGCGGTGGAGAGGACGTAGAGGGAGTTGGGGCCCGGCAGGAGAATGACCAGCACGAGGCCGGCGAGATACGTCGGAAGATCTGTGACACCCAGCATGTGCAGGAGTGTCGCATGAGGACGCACCTGTCGCGCCAGTGGGTTTCACCGTGTGGACACGGGCCGGGAACGGAGCGGGCGGAGCGGCGCGACCGGGCACCGCCCCGATGATCACCGCAGGTCACGGCAGGTCACGGCAGTGCGTCCCGGGTCACCAGGTGGAGTCGGCGGGCACGTACGTCCCCCACACCTCCCGCAGCACCCCGCACACCTCCCCCACAGTGGCCCGCGCCCGCAGCGCCTCCCGCATCGGGTAGAGCACGTTCGCCGTCCCCCGCGCCGCCTCCCGGACGGCCGCCAGCGCCGCGGCCACGGCCGCCCCGTCGCGTCCCGCCCGCAGCGCGGAGAGCGCCGCCCGCTGCCGGCCCTCGATGGCCGGGTCCACGCGCAGCGGCTCGTACGGCTCCTCCTCGGCGAGGGCGAAGCGGTTGACCCCGACCACCACCCGCTCGCCGCTCTCGGTCTCCCGCGCGATCCGGTACGCGTTCCGCTCGATCTCCCCCTTCTGGAAGCCCGCCTCGATCGCGGCCACCGCCCCGCCCATGTCCTCGACCCGCCGCATCAGGGCGAGCGCCGCCGCCTCCACGTCGTCCGTCATGCGCTCCACCGCGTACGAACCCGCGAACGGGTCGACGGTGTGCGGCACGTCCGTCTCGTACGCCAGCACCTGCTGCGTCCGCAGGGCGAGGCGGGCCGCCTTCTCCGTCGGCAGTGCGATCGCCTCGTCGAAGGAGTTGGTGTGCAGCGACTGGGTGCCGCCCAGTACGGCGGCGAGCCCCTGCACGGCCACCCGTACGAGGTTCAGCTCCGGCTGCTGCGCCGTCAGCTGCACCCCGGCGGTCTGCGTGTGGAAGCGCAGCATCAGGGATCTGGGGTCCCGGGCCCCGAACTCCTCGCGCATGACACGGGCCCAGATGCGCCGGGCCGCCCGGAACTTCGCGACCTCCTCCAGGAGGGTGGTGCGGGCGACGAAGAAGAACGACAGGCGGGGTGCGAACGCGTCGACCTCCATCCCGGCGGCCAGCGCGGTACGGACGTACGCGATCGCGTCGGCGAGCGTGAAGGCGATCTCCTGCGCGGGCGAGGCCCCGGCCTCGGCCATGTGGTAGCCGGAGATGGAGATGGTGTTCCACTGGGGGATCTCGGCCCGGCAGTAACGGAAGGTGTCCGCCGTCAACCTGAGCGAGGGTCCGGGGGGGAAGATGTACGTCCCCCGTGCGATGTATTCCTTGAGCACGTCGTTCTGGACCGTCCCGGTCAGCGCGGCGGCCTCGATCCCCTGTTCCTCGGCGACCAGCTGGTAGAGCAGGAGCAGCAGCGCGGCGGGGGCGTTGATCGTCATCGACGTGGACACCCGGTCGAGCGGGATCCCGTCGAAGAGCACCCGCATGTCCTCGACCGAGTCGATCGCGACGCCGACCTTGCCGACCTCCCCGTGCGCCTGCGGGGCGTCGGAGTCGTGGCCCATCTGGGTCGGCAGGTCGAAGGCCACGGACAGTCCGGCGGCCCCGCTCGCGATGAGCTGCCGGTAGCGGGCGTTGGACTGCGCCGCGTCCCCGAACCCGGCGTACTGGCGCATGGTCCAGGGCCGTCCGGTGTACATCGTCGGGTAGACGCCCCGGGTGTACGGGTACGCCCCGGGTTCGCCCAGTTCGGTCGCGGGATCCCAGCCCGCCAGGTCGCCCGGCCCGTAGACGGGCTCGATCGGGTTCCCGCTCTCGGTGTGCGCGCGGGGCGCGCGCCCGTCCCCATGACCCGTCCTCATGACCCGTCCTCCGTAGCTCCGAGGGGTCCGGGGCTGGTAGAACCGTCCCCGCGACTGCCGCTGGTCACAATGGCGCAACATCGCGGCGTTCCCTGCAACTGTCCACGCCCGTCAGGCATCACCTAGATACACGTCTGAGAAATCGGGGGAATGCAATGCACCGCCAGAAAGTCATAATGCGCACTCTGGGCCTGGCCACCGCCGTCGCGCTCGCCGCGACCGCATGCGGTCCGCAGAAGTCGGAGTCCGCGGGCCCCGCCTCGTCTGCCCCCGCATCGCCCACGGCGGTCGCCTCCCCCGAGACATCGCCGTCCTCGGACGGCAAGCCCGGAGACGCCTCGCCGTCGGCGTCCGCCTCGCCGTCCGCCTCGGCCTCCCCGTCGGCGTCCCCCTCGCCCACCGTGAAGCAGATCATGGCCAACGGGGACGACAGCGACCAGGTGCGCGAGCTGCAGGCCCGCCTGCGCCAGCTCAAGCTGATGTCGGTCGCGCCCACCGGCTTCTACGGCTCGAAGACGACCGCGGCGGTCAAGTCCTTCCAGACGAAGAACAAGCTGACGGCCACGGGCGGCGTGGACGAGCCCACCTGGAAGAAGATCCAGAGCTCCTCCAAGAAGCCGACCGCCGACGAGCTGCGGCCGCCGGCCGAGAACGAGGCCGACGCGCCCGACCCGCGCTGCATGACGGGCCGCGTCATGTGCATCAGCAAGGAGAGCCGCACGCTCACCTGGATGATCGACGGCAAGGTCGTCTCCACCATGGACGTCCGCTTCGGCTCGGAGAACACGCCGACCCGCGAGGGCGAGTTCAAGGTGGACCGCAAGGAGAAGGACTGGGTGTCGACGATCTACCACACGCCCATGCCGTACGCGATGTTCTTCAGCGGCGGCCAGGCCGTGCACTTCTCGGCGGACTTCGCCGCCCGCGGCTACGCGGGTGCCTCGCACGGCTGCGTGAACGTCCGGGACAAGGGCAAGCTGTCGGCGCTCTTCGGCGCGGTCCAGACCGGCGACAAGGTCGTCGTCTACTGGTGAGTCCGGCCGTGGGCCTGAGGTTGAGGGCGCGGGCGGGATCGGGGGAACGAATCCCGCCCGCGCCATTGGCGCAGAGCCCAGGGGTACGGGGGGAACCCCGGCTCATGCGCGGCCGATGACCAGTCGGCTCGTTATGTACTGCGCCACCGGGTCCAAAAGTGTTACAGCCGGTGCGGGGAGCTGTTTCCGGACACTGTCCGATACCCGGTGTCCCACCGTCGGGAGGCCCCCGGGGCGCCCTGCGGTTCGAGGCCCTCAGCCGCGCGAGCGCAGCCCGAGCGAACCGTCCGCGCCCTGTTCCACGTCGGCCGGGGTGGCCGGGTTCAGCGGCGGGGAGTCCATGGGGACGCCCCCGCCGGTCGCGGGCGACGTCCCGCCGCGGGTGTCGCCGCCGGTGGCCCCGTCGAGGACCGTCTTGCAGTAGCGGGGGATCCGCAGCAGCCCCTTGGCCAGGCGCACCAGCTTCTCGCGCCCGTCGTTGTCGATCTTCCCGGACCGGAAGGCCCGGCACAGCTCCACCGCGCGGGTCCGGCCTTCGGCGTCCTTGAACGCGCCCGTGCCGCCGCCGTCGGCGCCGCCTTCGAGAGAGGGGTCCTTGCCCCCGCGGTCCGGGGTGGGGCCGTTGGCCGAGGGGCCCGTGCTCGCTCCGCCTCCCGCGCCGCCGGCGCCGTACCCGCCGGTCGCGGCGTCCCCGCCGGATCCGTCCGGCGTGCGGCCCTGCGCGTCCTGGGTGTCCCGGGGACCCGGGGTGGTCCCCTGGGTCCCGTCGCCACCCGGTGAGGTGAACCCCGGCTGCGGGACCAGCATCAGGTCGTCGCCGCCCGAGGCGTCCGAGGAGGATCCCGTGCTCACCGAGACGGCCGGGGCGTGCACCGCGCCGTCGTGGGTGCCCCGGTCGAGCAGCCCCGCGCCGGCCGCGGCCGCCAGGCCGCCCACGGCGACGCTCGCCACGGCCGCCGCGAGGACGAAGCGGACCGGCCGCCCGCGCCGCGGGACGACGCCGGGGCCCTGACCGCCACCGCGGCCCTGATGCCGCTCCGGACGCGGACCGGCCGCTCCGAGCGGGCCGAGTGCACCGAACGGGCTGAGTTCCACCACTGTCTCGTCGGAGCCGAGCCCCTCGGCGGCCGCGGCCCCTTCCCGGGGCGCCGGGCCGTACGCGGCGCGGAAGGCGGCCAGCGCGGCGGCCTCTCCGGGCAGTTCTCCGACACCTGACGGCGGGCGCTCGGCGAGTGCGCCGAGGGCCGCGCGCAGCCGCTCGGCACGCGCGTGGGCAGGGTGCTCGGCGGCAGGTACGGCCGGTTCTCCGCGCAGCAGTCTGTCCGCCGCGGCCTTGTCCAGCCACCTGTCGCGCTCGTCGGCCATCACATGTCCTTCTGCGTCCGCCAACGTGAATGCGTCACACCGGTTTGTTCCACGAGTCCCCCACCGCGGCCGCGCTGTGCCGGTACGGCGTCGAGATCCCTCCCGCCCCCGCCGTCCCGTTCCTGGTCACGTGCCACGTGGCCACCGTCGTCGCCATTATGGCCGAGGGTGCGGTCCGCTCCGGAGCCGATGTCGGAGTCAGGCTCGAAGCCGCCCTCCTGGCAGAGCAGCTCGGCCAGTTTCTTCAGGCCCCGGTGCGCGGCGGTGCGGACGGCGCCGGGGCGCTTGCCCAGCGTCTCGGCCGCGGTCTTGGCATCGAGGCCGACCACGACGCGCAGGACGACGGCTTCGGCCTGGTCCTGCGGGAGCTGGGCTATGAGCGCCATCGTGCGCCCGGTGGAGAGGGACTCCATGGCCTCGCCCGCGGTGTCGGAATCCGCGGCGCGGCCCGTCAGCTCGGTCTCGTCGCCGCCCACGGCGGGCCGGCGGCCGCGCATCCGTATGTGGTCGAGGGCCCGGTTGCGGGCGATGCGGGCGGCCCAGCCGCGGAAGCGGTCGGCGTCGCCGGTGAAGGAGTCGAGGTCGCGGGCGATCTGCAGCCATGCCTCGGAGGTGACGTCCTCGGCGTCGCCGTCTCCGACGAGCGTGCGGACGTATCCGAGCAGGCGCGGGTGCACGGCGCGGTACACAGTACGGAACGCGTCTTCGTCGCCGTCTTGTGCCGCGAGCACCGCGGTGGTCAGCTCCGCGTCGTCCCCCAGCAAAGTCCCCAACCCGTTCACTGTCCTGTACGTCTGGCGCAAATCAGCACGTTACGGCGTTCAAGCACCTTCGTCCACGAGTTGTACAACGAGCAACCAAACCTGCGCGGAGCGAGGTGTGACACAAAACGCACCGGCGGCGCTGACAGGGGTACGGGCTTGTCGCACGAGCCCGTGACGGATGGCGGCCGGGGCCTCTCCTGTGGGGGGTGGCGGCCTCGGCCGCCCTCCCCTCTTCCGGCCCCCCGGCCGGCCTTCTCCCTCGCCATCATGCCCCCTCCGCAGGTCGGCCCCGCACACGGCCTCCGACCCGGCGCCCCCGGGTCCCACATCCGGCCTTGTCATCCTTTCGGCTCACTTCCGGGTGAAAACCCAGGATGCGTACGACACTCCCGGCCCGGCGTCGATAGCGTGGCGGGACACCCGCGCCACGCCACGAGGAGCCCCCCGCTGTCCAGCCACCTTCCGGCACAGGCCCGCGGAGGCTCCGACCCTTCTCACGGCTCAGGGCTCGCGCGGTTCAACGCCCTGTCCCCCGAAGCCGCCCACGCCGCCCTGCTGCACTGCTGCGGCAGCACCCGCTGGGCCCAGCGGGTGGCGGCCCACCGGCCCTATCCCGACTCCGGCGCGCTCCTGGCCGCCGCGGACGAGGCCTCGTACGACCTCGCCCAGACGGACCTCTCGGAGGCGCTGGCCTGGGAGTTCCCGCCGGAACTGGAGCCCGGGGCCCCGTACGCCGCGCTGCTGGCGCTCCGCGCGGCCCACTGCGCGTACGAACGCACCTTCGGCCACGCCTTCGTGATCTTCCTCGACGGGCACACCCCGGGGGAGCAGGCGGACCAGCTGCTGGCCGCCATCCGCCGGCGAATGGATCTGGAGCTGGACGAGGAGCGGGCGATCTCCGCGGACGAGCTCCGCCGGGTCGCGCAGGCGCGGCTCGCCGACCTGACGCACTGGCTGACGTCGGCGGACGGGGTGTCTGCGGCCGAATTCGGGCTATTCGCCCCTGTGGGATAGTCCGTCCGTGCCTGTTTGATCACACCGATGGCCCCCGCGCAAGGGAACCGACAAAGCGTCGCTACGATGTCCGGGGCCGGAGGACCGTACCCGGCCGGGCCCGACCGACAAAGAAGCCGGCTGGCCCCCGCCCCGCTTCCGGAGGGTTTTCCGTGCCGGCTGGAACGTTGTACCGCGGCCGGGAAGGAATGTGGTCCTGGGTGGCTCATCGAGTCACCGGCGTCCTCATCTTCTTCTTCCTGTTCGTACACGTCCTCGACACCGCTCTCGTCCGCGTCTCTCCCGAGGCGTACGACGATGTCGTGGCTACCTACAAGACTCCGATCGTCGCGCTGCTGGAGTACGGCCTCGTCGCCGCAATCCTGTTCCACGCGCTCAACGGTCTCCGTGTCATCGCCGTGGACTTCTGGTCCAAGGGTCCGCGCTACCAGAAGCAGATGCTCTGGTCGGTCGTGGGCATCTGGGTCGTGCTGATGGTCGGGGCCCTGTACCCCGTACTCGGCCACGCAGCTGCTGAACTGTTCGGGAAGTGACGCGCATGTCTTCTGACACTTCTTTCGAAAAGGGCATCGGCGACGTGGAGGGCGTGTCCCTCTACGACGTCGACAACCCGGCGCCGTACATCGAGGCCCCGCGCAAGCGGACGTCCAAGACCCCGCGCTCGACCCGTGGCAACTTCGAGATGGCCGCGTGGCTCTTCATGCGCCTCTCGGGCGTCGTGCTCGTCGTCCTGGTCATCGGCCACCTGCTGATCCAGCTCGTCCTCGACGGCGGCGTCTCCAAGATCGGCTTCGCCTTCGTGGCCGGCCGGTGGGCGTCCCCGTTCTGGCAGGGCTGGGACCTGTTGATGCTGTGGCTCGCGATGCTCCACGGCGCGAACGGTCTGCGGACCGTCATCAACGACTACGCGGAGCGCGCCAACACGCGGCTGTGGCTCAAGGGCCTGCTGTACACCGCCACCGTGTTCACCATTCTTCTGGGCACGCTGGTGATCTTCACCTTCGACCCGAACATCCGCTAGGCAACGGGGCTGAGGCGAAACCAATGAAGATCCACAAGTACGACACCGTCATCGTCGGGGCAGGTGGTGCGGGCATGCGTGCCGCCATCGAGTCGACGAAGCGCAGCCGCACGGCCGTGCTGACGAAGCTCTACCCCACCCGCTCCCACACGGGCGCCGCGCAGGGCGGCATGGCCGCCGCGCTGGCCAACGTGGAGGACGACAACTGGGAGTGGCACACCTTCGACACGGTCAAGGGCGGTGACTACCTGGTCGACCAGGACGCCGCCGAGATCCTGGCGAAGGAGGCCATCGACGCGGTCCTCGACCTCGAGAAGATGGGCCTGCCGTTCAACCGCACCCCGGACGGCACCATCGACCAGCGCCGCTTCGGCGGCCACTCGCGCAACCACGGCGAGGCGCCGGTTCGCCGGTCCTGCTACGCCGCGGACCGCACCGGTCACATGATCCTCCAGACGCTCTACCAGAACTGTGTCAAGGAGGGCGTGGAGTTCTTCAACGAGTTCTACGTCCTGGACCAGCTCCTCGTCGAGGAGGACGGCGTCAAGAAGTCGGCCGGTGTGGTCGCGTACGAGCTCGCCACCGGCGAGATCCACGTGTTCCAGGCCAAGTCCGTCATCTACGCCTCGGGCGGCACCGGCAAGTTCTTCAAGGTGACCTCCAACGCGCACACCCTCACGGGTGACGGCCAGGCGGCCTGCTACCGCCGCGGCCTGCCGCTGGAGGACATGGAGTTCTTCCAGTTCCACCCGACGGGCATCTGGCGCATGGGCATCCTGCTGACGGAGGGCGCCCGCGGTGAGGGCGGCATCCTCCGCAACAAGGACGGCGAGCGCTTCATGGAGAAGTACGCGCCGGTCATGAAGGACCTCGCGTCCCGTGACGTCGTCTCGCGCTCCATCTACACCGAGATCCGTGAGGGCCGCGGCTGCGGTCCGGCCGGTGACCACGTGTACCTGGACCTGACGCACCTGCCGCCGGAGCAGCTCGACGCGAAGCTCCCGGACATCACCGAGTTCGCGCGCACCTACCTCGGTATCGAGCCGTACACGGACCCGATCCCGATCCAGCCCACCGCGCACTACGCCATGGGCGGCATCCCGACGAACGTCGAGGGTGAGGTCCTCATGGACAACACCACCGTCGTCCCGGGCCTGTACGCGGCCGGCGAGGTCGCGTGCGTGTCGGTGCACGGCGCCAACCGCCTGGGCACCAACTCGCTGCTGGACATCAACGTCTTCGGCAAGCGCTCGGGCATCGCGGCGGCCGCGTACGCCCACGCCAACGACTACGTCGAGCTGCCCGAGAACCCGGCGCAGCAGGTCGTCGAACAGGTCGAGCGGCTGCGCAACTCCACGGGCAACGAGCGGGTCGCCGACCTGCGCCTCGAGCTCCAGGAGACGATGGACGCCTGCGTGATGGTGTTCCGCACCGAGCAGACGATCAAGACCGCGGTGGAGAAGATCGCGGAACTGCGCGAGCGCTACCTCAACGTGTCCGTCCAGGACAAGGGCAAGCGCTTCAACACGGACCTGCTGGAAGCCATCGAGCTGGGCAACCTGCTCGACCTGGCCGAGGTCATGGCCGTGTCCGCGCTCGCGCGCAAGGAGTCCCGCGGCGGTCACTACCGCGAGGACTACCCCAACCGCGACGACGTCAACTTCATGCGCCACACCATGGCGTACCGCGAGGTCGACGACAACGGTCAGGACTCGGTCCGGCTCGACTACAAGCCCGTCGTCGTCACCCGCTACCAGCCGATGGAGCGTAAGTACTGATGGCCACCCCGACCCTGTCCAAGACGGACGCGATGGAGGCCGCGGCCGCGGCCTCGCCCTTCATCACGGTCACGTTCCGGATCCGCCGCTTCAACCCCGAGATCTCGGACGAGTCGCAGTGGCAGGACTTCCAGATCGAGATCGACCCGAAGGAGCGCGTGCTCGACGGTCTCCACAAGATCAAGTGGGACCTCGACGGCACGCTGACCTTCCGCCGGTCGTGCGCGCACGGCATCTGCGGCTCCGACGCGATGCGGATCAACGGCAAGAACAGGCTCGCCTGCAAGACGCTGATCAAGGACATCAACCCGGAGAAGCCGATCACGGTCGAGGCCATCAAGGGCCTGACGGTGATGAAGGACCTCGTCGTCGACATGGAGCCCTTCTTCCAGGCGTACCGGGACGTCATGCCGTTCCTGGTCACCAAGGGCAACGAGCCGACGCGCGAGCGCCTGCAGTCCGCCGAGGACCGCGAGCGCTTCGACGACACCACCAAGTGCATCCTGTGCGCCGCGTGCACGTCCTCGTGCCCGGTGTTCTGGAACGACGGCCAGTACTTCGGCCCGGCGGCGATCGTCAACGCGCACCGCTTCATCTTCGACTCGCGTGACGAGGCCGGCGAGCAGCGGCTGGAGATCCTGAACGACAAGGACGGCGTGTGGCGTTGCCGCACGACCTTCAACTGCACCGACGCGTGCCCGCGCGGCATCGAGGTCACGAAGGCGATCCAGGAAGTCAAGCGCGCTCTGATCACGCGCCGCTTCTAGCGCCCGCCCCGCCGTACCGAGGGCCCCGCGCCCGGTGTTCACGCACCGGGAGCGGGGCCTTCGGCGTACCGCTTCAGGCCCCGCGGATCTGACTGGTGATCGTCGGATCCGTGATGGCGGTGTCGTCCGCGAGCAGCATCGCCTTGCTGAGGATCACGGCCAGGGTCCGGTCCCCCTCGAAGGGCAGGTAGCCCGCGTCCGGGGCGGCGCCGGCCTTCGGCACGATGCACAGGTACTGGTCGTTCGGCTCCATCAGGATGTTCCCGGAGCCCAGGTGGATCTTGTAGGTCCGCAGCTCGCCCCTGACGTGCAGGAACCGGCCCTCGATCGTGCAGCGGCCGGCGATCGCCAGCCGTGGCACCAACCGCTCCAGCAGGGTCCGCCGCGTCTGGGCGCTCTGGCCGAGCTCGCCGAAGCCGTACGAGGTCCAGTACGCGCGGAACCGGCCCTGGGGGCCGCCGTCGGACCAGGCGGGGTCGTTGCCCACGCTGGCGACCCCGACGAACAGGTCGACGTCGCGCAGGACCTCGCTGAGCACCAGCTCGGGTATGTCGGTGAGCGGGAGCGGGTCCACGGGGGTCCGGCCGCCGTGCCGGTCCATGGTGTACCCGCCGCCGTAGGTGCTGGCCCGGTTCTGCGGGGCGTCGAGGGGGTAGAAGCGCACCTGGTCGGTGCGCAGCCGCAGGTAGCTGCCGGAGTCGGTGGTGTCCGCGTCGTAGTCCCCGCTCTCCTCCCCCTCGATCCAGTACTCGGCCCGCAGCCCCCACTGCGGGAGCTCGCGGACGGCGGGCGGCAGGCTGTCGTCGACGCAGAGCCTGAGCCTGTTGCGCCAGCCGCGGGCGGCGGCCAGGGCATGGAACTGGTGCTGGCGCAGGACGTGGCCGGCGAAGCGGTTGGAGTACGTGCCGGAGTTCCGCTCGGCCTCGGTCAGCGGGTACACCTCGCGGTGGGCCTGCTTGAACGGCTGGGTGATGCCGAGCTCTTCGAGGCGCTCGCGGGCGGCGGCCACCTCGGCGGCCTCGCGGCCGACGGGGTGCCAGAGCCGGACCTCGGCATCGGCCGTGACGCACAGCGGGTCGCCCTCGATGCCGCGGAGGTCCGTGCCGTCGTACACGGCCGGGACTCCGGCGACCGTCCAGATCAGCCGGCGGGCGAGGGTGGCGACCAGCGGGTGGTCGAGGTACCGCTCGCGCCAGGCCCCGTAGGTCCAGGTGCGGCGGGCGAGGAACTGCCGGTCGAGGCGCTCCGCCTGGGCGGTGAGCATCTTGTCGAGGTCCTTGACGGCGGCCTTGAGCTCCTTGAGCTCCTCGGCGTGCTCCTGGCGGACGGCGGCGGGCACGCTCTTGACGGGCTTGCCGGCGGCGTTGCGCCAGGAGAGCACGGCCTTGGTGCCGCGCACCTCGAGCAGGGCGAGGGCCTCCCCGAAGGGGAGGGCGGCGCGCCCTGCCTCCGTCAGGCCGTACGCGGGCACGGCGAGCTCCTCGATCTCCTCCCGGCTCAGCCCGAGCGCCTCGGCGCGGGCCTCCAGGGCCGCGTCGATGACCTTGAGTGTTCCCTTGAAGGTCACCCGGCTCGCGAGCCGCACCAGCTCGGCGAGGGCTCCCTCGCCCTCGGTGCGGGACAGGGAGAGGACTCCGGCGTTGGCCACCTTGGGATTGCACGGGCCGTGCCCCGGGACCTTGCGCAGGCAGGTTTCCACGAGCCGGCCGAGGGCGCGCGGTATCTCGGGGTGCGCGGGCAGCAGGGGCAGCAGCCAGGCCAGTCCGCGCAGGGCGTTGGCGTTGTAGGGGTCGAGCTGCTTCTCGTACCAGGTCTCCGTCAGGGGGAGGGTGCGCGGCCGGTC
Source organism: Streptomyces sp. NPDC006544 (assembly GCF_040611715.1). Lineage (NCBI taxonomy): Bacteria > Bacillati > Actinomycetota > Actinomycetes > Kitasatosporales > Streptomycetaceae > Streptomyces > Streptomyces sp. NPDC006544. The sequence goes on from NZ_JBEXOV010000015.1 coordinate 82,780, forward strand.
CACGAGCGCGAGCCAGCCGGTGACGGCCTCGCGCAGGGCGTCGGGGCCGGCCGCGTCGCCCGCGACGAGCGTGCGGGCGGTCTCCTCCCACGCGGCGGTGGGCCGGGCGGCCGTGGCCGTGGCGGCGTGCGCGAGCAGCGCGTCCCAGCGGCCGTCGGCCATGGCCTCGTCGGCCCACTGCTCGCCGACGTTGAGGGCGGGTCCGCGCAACTGCGCCGCGGTGGCGCGCAGGCCGGGTACGGGGTAGGAGGTCAGCGCGCTGCGCCTCAGGGTGGCCACGGCGGCGGGCGGGACGGTGCGGCCGGCGGCCTGCCAACCGCGCACGCGGTCCGACCAGTCGCCGCTGTGCGTGTGGTACCTCTGCCCCAGCTGCTCGAAGGCCTGCCGGGTCGCCTCGTCGAGGCCGACGGCCGCGTGGGCCGCCCCGCCGGACGTCTCGCCCGTCGCCCCGCCGGACGTCTCGCCCGTCGCCTCGCCGGGCGTCTCGCCGGGCGCCGTGTCCTTCGCCATGTCAGCCACCCACCAGCGCGACGAGCTTGAGGAAGGTCACCTCGGTGCCGAGCGGCAGGTCGATCTGCTCGTCGAGGTCGGTGATCTGGCGGTCGCCGACCAGGACGAGGAACCCGTTGCGCCCGAAGGCGGCGAGAGCGGCCCGCGTCTGCGCCTGCGGATCCACCCGGCCGCCCTCCTGGGCCGGGCGCACCAGGCGGCTGGCGGCCGCCTCGGACTCGGCCACTTCCTGGAATATCCGCCGCCGGATCAACTCGCGCAGCGCGAGCCGCTCTTCGGCGATCTCCATTCCCCAGCCCTCACTGCGGCCCCCGGCAGTCGTCTCGTCGACGAACATCACGCTTCCCATGCCCGGAGATTAGGGGCGGGCACTGACATTCGGCTTAACGGGCCGCGCGCGCCTGTGGAATTATCGGCCGCATGAGCGAGCAGCAGCCGAACCCCTACGCGAACGACCCGAGCCAAGGCGGGGCCAACGAGGCGCACAAGTGGGGCCCGGGCACCCCGAGTTACGGCTACCCGGCGCAGCCCGGCTACGGCTACCCGCCCCCGGGCCCCGACCAGGCCGGCTACGGCTACCCGCAGCCCCCCGCCTACCAGCCGACCATCGCCGGCCCGGGCATTCCCGCACCCATGCACGCCCCGGCCCCCATGGGGGCCCCGGGCGCCGCCGCCGGGCTGTCCCTCGGCGACATCACCATCGCGGGGGACCAGATCATCACCCCGTCCGGCAACATGCCGCTGCGGGGGGCGATCTGGAACGCCACGGACCTCTCCCGGACGGAGGAGAAGATCCCGGCGCACGCGATCGTGCTGGCGATCATCTTCTTCCTCTTCTGCCTGCTCGGCCTGTTCTTCCTCCTGATGAAGGAGCGCCGCACGACGGGCTACATCCAGATCACCGTCCACAGCGGCGGCCGCCACCACTCCACGATGATCCCGGCCGTGGACCCGGGCACGTACATGTGGGTGATGAGCCAGCTCAATCAGGCCCGCGCGCTGAGCATGTGACGCCGCCCCGGGGGGATCCGTCCCCCCGGCCCTCCCGCGCCACCGCTGGAGGGCGGGCGGCCCGCGGGCCCTCCGCCGCCCGGCAGGCCGGGCCCGGGAAATCGGGTGGTTCGCGCGGCGGGGCTCAAGGATGATCTCCGGATGATCCTTTCTCATGATGTGGACGGGCCCGCGGGCGCGCCGGCCGTCGTACTGCTGCACTCCTCCGTGTGCGACCGGCGGATGTGGGAGCCGCAGTGGCGGCCGCTGCTCGACGCCGGGTTCCGGGTGGTCCGGCCGGACTTCCGGACGTGCGGGGACTCCCCCGCCGCCGAGGCCCCGTACAGCGACGAGGGTGACGTACGGGAGCTGCTGGACCACCTCGGTATCCGGCGGGCCGCGTTCGTCGGATCCTCGTACGGCGGGCGGGTCGCGCTGACGCTGGCCGCGCTGCATCCGGACCGGGTGAGCGCGCTGGCGCTGCTGTGCCCGGTGCGGCCGGGGCACGAGCCGGGACCGGAGCAGAGGGCGTTCGGGGCGGCCGAGGACGCGCTGCTCGACGCCGGGGACCTGAGGGGCGCGGCCGAGCTCAACGCCCGTCAGTGGCTCGGCCCGGACGCCTCCGCCGAGGCCCGTGACCTCGTCAGGGACATGCAGTGGGGCAATCTGCGGTCCGCGCCGTCCGCGACCGGTGACCACGAGCTCCCCGAGCCCGCGGTCGACCTGTCCCTCATCGTCGCCCCCGTCCTCGCCGTCGGCGGCGCCCACGACATCTCCGACTTCCGCCGCATCCCGGCCGAGCTCCCCTCCCTCGTCCCCGGCGCGGTCCACGTGGAACTGCCCTGGGCCGGGCACCTGCCCTCCCTGGAGCGCCCGGCGGAGACCACCCGGCTGCTCCTGGACTTCCTGCCCCGCCCCTGACCCCGACCGCCGGCGCCGTCGAGCGCCCCCTCGTCCGGGAGGCGTGAGAAGCGGCCGCCCCGGAACGCTTGAACCTGTTCAAAAAGAGGTCTAGAGTCAACGCTGTCAGCAGTTGAACACGTTCAAGGGGGCTGAGGGCAATGGACCTCACCGTGGTCGCGTACGTCATCTACCTGGTCATCAGCATCGGACTGACCGTCTGGGTGGCCCGCACGCTCAGCCGCAACGGCCGCGTCTTCATCGCCGACGTCCTGCAGGGGAACGAGAAGCTCGCGGACGCCGTGAACCACCTCCTGGTGGTCGGCTTCTACCTGGTCAACATCGGCTTCGTGACCCTGTACCTGCGGGCCAGCGAGACGGTCACCGAGGCCCGCGGACTCTTCGAAGCGCTCTCGGTCAAGATCGGCGTCGTGCTCCTGGTCCTCGGCGTCATGCACCTCGGCAACGTCTGGGTGCTCAACAAGATGCGCCGCCGCGGCATCATGGAGCGCCAGCAGACCCCGCCGGTCGCCCCCCAGGGGTGGACCGCGCCCGCCGGGGCCTGAGCGCGATGACCACCACGGCGGTCCGGCACCTGACGGTGCTCTACGACGCGAACTGCCCGCTCTGCGTGCACATCCGGCACTGGCTGCTCGCCCAGCGCTGTCTGATGCCGCTCCGGCTCCTGCCCGCGGCCTCGTTCGAGGCGCAGCGCCGCTACCCGCAGCTCGATCACGCTTCGACCCTGCGGGAGATCACGGTCATCGGGGACCAGGGGCAGGTGTGGACCGGAACCGACGCCTTCATCGTCTGCCTGTGGGCCCTGGCCGAACACCGGCCGAAGGCGAACTGGCTGGCCAGCGCGGCCGGCCGGCCCTTCGCCAAGGCCGCCATGTACACCGCCTCGGCGTGGCGGGCGGCGGTACGGGACGACTCGCGCGACGGGCCGGCCGGACCCGCGGGCGGCGGTCCGGCCGACGCGGAGGAACCGGCCTGTGGCGACCACTGCTCCGCTCCCCGATAGGGTCATACACCGTGACTGATCAGAAGGCGCCCAAGAGCGAGCAGACCCGCACCCTCATCCTCGAAACCGCGCTCCGCCTGTTCCAGGAGCGCGGCTTCGACAAGACGACGATGCGCGGTATCGCCAAGGAAGCCGGAGTATCGGTCGGCAACGCGTACTACTACTTCGAATCGAAGGAACACCTGGTCCAGGGGTTCTACGACCGGATCGGCGCCGCCCACCTGGCGGCGGTCCGGCCGATCCTGGACAGCGAGACCGATCTGCAGAAGCGGCTCGCGGGCGTGCTGACCAGCTGGCTGGACATCGCGGCGCCGTACCACGAGTTCGCCTCGCAGTTCTTCAAGAACGCCGCGGACCCGGAGAGCCCCCTCAGCCCCTTCTCCCCCGAGTCGGAGCCCGCGCGCAAGCAGGCGATCGACATGCACCGCGAAGTGCTGGCCGGGGCGAAGACCAAGGTCCCGGACGAACTGGCCGACGTACTGCCGGAGCTGATGTGGCTCTCGCAGATGGGCCTGGTCCTCTACTGGGTCTTCGACCGCTCCCCGAACAGCGAGAAGACCCGGCGGCTCGCCGACCGCGGCGCGCAGCTCACGACGCGGGGCATCATCCTGGCCCGGTTCCGCGTGCTGCGACCGCTGGTGCGGGAGGTGCACGAACTGTTCGCGGACTTCCTTCCGGGCATGGCCCAGACCGCGGCGACCACCAAGGGCCGCTTCCGCAAGCGGGCCTCGGACCCGGACGCCGGCCCGGACCCGGACGCGAGCCCGGACGCGGACACGAGCCCGGATCCGGACGCGGACGCGTCCCGGTCCTAGGTCCTCGTGCGGTGACGGTGCTCCGCGCACGCGACTGCATCCTTCGGCCTACTGCGTTCTCGGCCTCGAAGAGGACGATCTCGCGGCGCGGCCGCGAGATCGTTGATCCGTGCGGACAACCATCGGATACACCGTCGAAAGCATCGGCTACGTCATAGGGGCCCAGGGGCTCGTCAGCTTCGCCTCGCAGACCCTCTTCGACACGGAGTGGGGCTGGATGCACAAGGTCGTCGACCTGCCGTCCACCGCGTACCTCGGCATCGCCGTCGTGGGGCTGGCGCTCGTCGCCGGCGGGGTGAGGACGCGCAGGACGCCCCGGGGCCGGAAGGCCGCCTGAGCGCCCGGCTCAGGCGGACCGCCGGGGCCTGCTACAGCCTGCGGGCGCCGCTGCGCGATCTGGAGGCCGTCGCCCGGTACACGCGGCGGCGGTACGGCGACGACCCGCTGCTGGCCGCCCGTACGGCGCTGATGGGGTGCTCCTTCGGCGGGAACATGGCGATCGCGCACGCCGGGACGGCGGGCCGCCACTATCCGGCGGTGATCCTCGACTCCACCCCTCTGGTGCGCTGGCAGGACATGCTGCGCGCGCTGCTGCGCACGGAGCGCCGCGCCAGCCGCTCGCCCCGGCTGCGCGCGGCGGCGGACCGGGCCGTCGTCCGGGCGGTGGTCCTGCGCACCGGAGCCGGGGCCCTGTACCGGCAGGCCGTGCGGTCGGCGCGCGGACTGCACCGGACGCAGCTGATGTACATCGTCGGCGAGCGGGACACCTTCTTCGACGTCGACGAGGGCTGCCGCTTCCTGGACCTGTACTACGCCGGACCCCGGGAGATCTGGCGGGTCCGGCGCGGACGTCACCTCACCAACCACCTTGTGGACGAGGGCGCTTACGGGGAACGCATCGTCACGTTCCTTCGTTCGGCCTTCCCGGAAGCCGAACCGTCCGAGAGCCGCACCACGACCTCGCAGGAGCCGTCATGCCAGCAGCCTCCCAGCCCTCCGGAAACGTGACCGGAACGGACCCGGTCACCGCCGCGCCGGGCGAATCGGTCGCCACCGAGAGCCGGATCCCGCTCGAGGTGCCCGACCTCGACGCCGGGCTCAGGATCAAGGTGCGCTCCCTGATCGGCTGGTTCGCGCCCCTGATGTACGAGGGGATCAGCCGGTCGGTCGACGTGGGTGCGATGCGGGGCCGCGGAGTGGCCTCCGTGGTCAGCTACCTCGACTTCCGGCGCGGCGAGGACCCGGCGGCCGTGGCCGCCCCGCTGCACACGGCGGTCGAGACGCGGCACAGCGAGCTCTCCGGCGAGGGCCTCGGGCATCCGACCAGCAGGCTCGGCTTCGACATCCGCTACGCCTTCTCCACCCCGCTGGGGGCGGGCGACCCGCGCCGCTACCGCGAGCAGCTCTCCGAGGAGCCCCGCCCGTGCGGGGAGGGCCGGGTGGTCCTCACACTGGTGCGCCCGTTCGGGCCGGCCGCCGACCGCCTCGTACGGGAGCCCCAGCCGGAGCTTTCGCACCTGCGGCTGCACGTGTTCAAGGAGCCGCACCCCACGGTCGAGTCGCTGAGCGAGACGGGGCCCGGATTCGTCGAGGCGGTGGCCGAACCGGTCGAGGTGCGGGGCACGTACGGGCTGCACCACACGGACGTGAACCAGTTCGTCTTCACCGGCGAGTACACGGCGGCCATGGAGGACATGGCGACGCGACTGGTGGCCGAGGCGGGCCCGTCCGCGGCCGGGCACCGCGTGAACCGGATCGCGGCGGTGTTCAAGGCACCCTTCGCCGCGGGCGAGGCCTACGCGGTGCGGGGCCGGCTGCTGCGCGACGGGGACCGCACGGTGGCGCTGGTGGGCATCCACTCGATCGGTCCGAACGGGCCGCGGCTGCGCCCGGCCGTCTTCGGCCGGGTGGAAGGCATCTGCTGAGCCCGCCCGGCCCGGCAGGCCCCCGCACGACCCGAGCACTCTGCACAGGAGGATCCATGGCAAGGCCCGACACGACGGTCAACATCGACGAGAAGCTCGCGAAGATCACCACGCACTGGGAGCCGAAGACGGTCCTCGAGGCGAACGGCCTCGAGCTGAAGGCCGTGAAGGTCAAGGGCGAGTTCGTGTGGCACAACCACCCCGAGGGCGACGAGCTGTTCATCGTCGTCGGCGGGGACCTCGTCATCGAGCTCAAGGACCGCGACAGCGTACGGCTCGGACCCGGTGACATGTTCGTCGTCCCGCGCGGCCTGGACCACCGGCCGGTCGCCGAGGAGGAGTGCCGGATCCTGATCATGGACGCGGCCGGGGTGGTCAACACCGGGACCGCCGAGGGCGCCGCCCAGACCGCTCGGGAGGAGTGGATCTGACGGACGGCGGCGCCGCCGTGCGGCCGCGACGGCCGGGTGGGCCCGCAGGCCCGCCCGGTCAGATCCGGTTCAGCTCCCACAGGCGCCACACGCCCGTGCCGTCCGAGAGGAACTGCGCGCCGGTGACGGCCTCGCGGTACATCACGTAGTCCTTCTTCTGCCAGATCGGCAGCATAGGGACCTGCTGGGCGACCAGCTTCTGGAGGTCCCGGAAGTCGTTGGCGGCGGCGCCCCGGTCCGAGAAGGACTGGGTACGGGTGATCAGCTCGTCGACGGCCTTGTCGGAGTAGCCGTTGTTCATCGAGGAGTCGGCGCCGACGAGCGGGGCGAGGAAGTTGTCCGCGTCCGGGAAGTCGGCGATCCAGCCGATGGTGTAGACGTCGTACTCGCCCGCCGCGTACCCCTTCTGGAAGTCGGCCCACTTCTCGACCGGCTTGATGGTCACGTGGAACAGCCCGGTGGACTCCAGCTGCTTCTTGATCTCCTCGGCCTCGGCCACGTTCGAGCCGCGCACGTTGACGCCGAGGGTGATCGCGACGGAGGTGGTGACCCCGGCGTCCTTGAGGAGCTTCTTCGCGGCGGCGGCGTTGGGCGACGGCCACGCGTCGAAGAACGGCGTGTTGTGCGCGGCGATGCCCGCCGGGACGAGCGAGTAGAGCGGGGTGACCGTGCCCTTGTAGACCTCGCCGGCCACCTTGGACCGGTCCAGGACGGCGGCGACGGCCTGGCGGACGGCGGGCTGCGCCACCGGCGAGCCGGCGCGGACGTTGAAGACCATGCTGCGGGTCTCCGTACCGCCCAGGGCCTGGTAGCGGGTGTCCTCCAGGCCCGGGTTGAGGGCGGCGAGGACGGCCGGGGGCATGTCGCGGTGGGCGACCTCGATCCCGTGGTCCTTCCAGGCCTGCTCCAGCTCGGCGGAGTCCTTGAAGTACCTGACGGTGACGGGGGACTTGGAAACCTTGCCCTGGCCCTTGTACGCCCCGTTCGGCTTGAGCTCGGCGCTGGTGCCGGACGTGTAGCCGGCGAGGGTGAACGGGCCGGAGCCGTCGACCTTCTCGTCCTCGCGCAGGGCCTTGGCCGGGTACTTGTCCTTGTCCACGATCGAGGCCGCGCCCGTCGCGATCTTGAACGGGAACGTGGCGTCCCCGGCGGAGAGGTTGAAGGTGATGGTGTTGCCCTCGGCCTTGACCGAGGCCAGGGTGTTGAACAGCGGGGCCGGCCCCTGGTCGGAGTTGATCGCCTTGATCCGGTCGAAGGAGAACTTCACGTCCTCGCCGGTGACGGCGCGGCCGGAGGAGAACTTCACGTCGGGACGCAGTTCGCACTGGTAGGTGGTGAGCTTGTCCCCGATGAACTTGCAGGAGGAGGCCGCGTCGGGCACCGGGACGTCCGACCCGGTCCGCATGGTCAGCAGCGACTGGTAGACGTTGCTGAACAGCGCCCAGGAACCGGCGTCGTACGCCCCGGCGGGGTCGAGCGAGGAGACCACGTCGCTGGTGCCGACGCGGATCGCCTCACCACCGCCGACATCGGCCGGCAGCAACTGCCAGGTGGCCACTCCGGCCACGCCGAGGACAAGCCCGGCCGCGATGACTTTCGAGCGGACAGACCGCAACATCGTTGACTCCACCCCACGTGCCGTGCCCACATGCCCCGCTGCGCACGACCAGCTATCCGATTATCGGTCAAGCCAATCATGGAATTTCGGCCCCGGGAAGGCCGATTCCCGGCGGGTCCTTAGCGTTTGATGCAGTTCACGCATGATATGAGGCGAGTTCGACGACTGTGATGTCGGACGGCGCACCGACCCGGACGGGCGGACCCCAGGCGCCGGCGCCGCGCGACACGTACAGCTGGGTGTCGCCGTAGCGCTCCAGCCCGGCGACCGTGGGATTGGCGAGCTCGGCCACGTAGTTGCCGGGCCAGAGCTGCCCGCCGTGGGTGTGGCCGGACAGCTGGAGGTCGACCCCGTGCCGGACGGCGTCGTCGATGACCACCGGCTGGTGGGCGAGGAGCACGACGGTGCGGCTGCGGTCACGGTCGCCGAGGGCCGCCCGGAAGTCGGGACCGTTCCCCTCGCTCTCGCCCGCGACGTCGTTGACCCCGGCCAGGTCGAAGTACGGGAGCGCGCGCCGGGCGTTCTCCAGCGGGGTAAGGCCGAGCTCGCGCACGTGGTCGACCCACGGGGCGGCGCCGGAGAAGTACTCGTGGTTGCCGGTGACGAAGTACGAGCCGTGCCGCGCGCGCAGTCCGCGCAGCGGCTCGGCGGCGGGCCCGAGATCGTGGACGCTGCCGTCGACGAGGTCGCCGACGACGGCGATCAGGTCGGGCTGCGTGCGGTTGACGGTCTCGACGATGCGGGCGGTGTGGGCCCGGCCGAGGATCGGGCCGAGGTGGACGTCGCTGACGACGGCGATGCGGAAGCCGTGGGCCGCGCGCGGCAGCTTCGCCAGGGGCACCTGGACCCGCTTGACGCGGGGGCCGCGCAGGACCCCGTAGGTGCCGTAGCCGACGGTTCCGACCGCGACGGCGCCGGCCGCTCCGGCCACGGTCCGCGCGAAGCGGCGGCGGCTCACCCCGTCCCGGGCGGGGGCCGCCGGGGAGGCGGGGGCCGGGAGGGTGAGCTGCGGGGCGCTGCCCGCCGACGGCGCGGCTCCGGCAGCGGCACCGGCCGTGGCTCCGGCTCGGGCTCCGGCTCCGGCTCCGGCGGAGGGCGCCTCCGTCGGGGACCCGCCCTCCTCGGCCGCCGGGGAGGCCGTCGAGGCCGGAGCCGCCGGGGCGGCCTGGCCCCGCCCGTTCGGCCGGCGCAGCCACACCGCGCGGACGGGCTCGGCCACGAGCATCGCCAGGCTCAGGTACAGCAGGGCGGCCAGCCAGAGGAAGCCCGGCCAGGCGACGGTGCGCTCCAGCCAGAACGGGGCTCCGGCCCGGCCCGCGACCAGCGCGGCCACGGCGAGCAGCGGGAGAGCGAAGGCCAGTGCCGTGCCCGCGCGGCGGGCCCGGCCTCCCGGGGCGGTGGTGTCGCGGACCAGGCGGATCCACAGCCAGCGGTGCACCAGGGCCAGGAGGCCCAGTACGGCCAGGGCCACGACGGCGAACAGAGCGATCGTCACGCGCCCGGCTCCCCACGTGATTCACGCCGCAGAGCGCGCACCCCGCGCAACCCGATCACTCCTACGGCCGTCCCCAGGAGAAAGGACGCCACAGCCAGGAGAAGGTGGACCCAGAAGTATCCGGTCGGGTCGCCCGCGTCGTCGAAGGCCAGACCGCTGCCGTCCTTCCACAGGTTCCGGACGAAAGACACCCAGATGAACCAGCTCCACACCCCGAAGGCGAGCAGGAACCAGGAAGCGGTGCGGCTGAGTCTCATGAGCTCAGTATCCGTTTCGTCCCCAGGACGGACGCGCCGGGGTGGGCTGTCCCGGCAGTGGTTGCGGCGGGTTGGCCGGGCCGCGCCGGCGGTCGGAGCATCGGGATGTACTTTCACCTGCGTGTACGCCAAGAAGACCGCACTGACGGTCCTTTCCGCCGTGCTTCCCGTGCTGCTGGTCCCCACCCTGTTCGCGTCGCCCGCGCACGCGGATCCGGTGCCCACGCCGCCGGCCGACGGGAAGGGGCAGCCGCCGAAGGCGCCCGCGCCGCCCGCCGCGATGTCCTCGGTCGGCGGTGCGTCGCTCGGGCAGCCCGGTACACAGGTCAACCTGCTGCCCGGGGCTCCGGCCCTGCCGACGAACCTGACGGGCCGTTCGTGGATCGTGGCCGACGCCGAGACCGGCGCGGTCCTGGCGGCGCACAACGCGCACTGGCGGCTTCCCCCGGCCTCGACCATGAAGATGCTCTTCGCGGACACCGTGCTCCCGGGGCTGCCGAAGGACCAGCTCCACAAGGTCAGCGAGCAGGAGCTGGCCGGGGTCGGTGCCGGATCCAGCCTGGTGGGGATCAAGGAGGACACCGAGTACACCGTCCACGACCTGTGGCTCGGAGTGTTCCTGCGCTCCGGCAACGACGCCGTGCACGTGCTCTCGGCCATGAACGGCGGCGTCGACAAGACCGTCAAGGACATGCAGGCGCACGCCGAGGAGCTCCAGGCCCTGGACACGCACGTCGTGTCCCCCGACGGCTACGACGCTCCGGGCCAGGTCTCCAGCGCCTACGACCTCACCCTGATCGCCCGCTCCGGTCTGCAGAAGGCGGACTTCCGGGAGTACTGCGGCACGGCCAGCGCGAAGTTCCCGGGCCGGCAGGAGGCCGGGAAGCCGCGCGAGACCTTCGAGATCCAGAACACCAACCGGCTGATGACCGGGGCGGGCGGCCTCTCCCCGTACAAGGGCATTGCCGGAGTGAAGAACGGCAATACGACGATGGCCGGCTCCACCTTCACCGGCGCCGCCCAGCAGGGCGACAAGAAGCTGCTGGTGACGGTGATGAACCCGGGTACCGGGGGCGCGAACTCCGTCTACGAGGAGACCGCCGACCTCCTTGACTGGGGGTTCGCGGCGGCCGGGAAGGTCAAGCCGGTGGGCGAGCTGGTGCCGCCGAAGAGCGCGGACACCTCCTCGCACGGCTCCCCGGCCCAGTCGCACGAGAACAACCCGTCGGCGGCCGGCGCCTCGGGCGGGGGCGTGGGCACGGCCCTCGGGATCACGGGCGGGGTCCTGGCCGTCGTGGCCGGCGGGGCGTACGTGATCAACCGGCGCCTGCCCCGGCGCGGCCGCCGCGCTCGCGGCCGGGCGTAGCGGTGGGCGCCGCGGGCGCCGGAGCCGTGGCGGGCGCCGCGGACCCGGACCGCTCGGAGCCCGGCTCCGGCCGGGGCTCTGGGTCCGGAGCCCCGTCCGCGTCCGCGTCCCCGTCCCCGTCCGCGTCCCCGTCCGCGTCGGTGTCGTTGTCGGTGTCCGCGTCGTCGCGGCTCGCGGTCCAGGCCGCGCAGAACAGCAGCAGCTTCGCCGTGAAGTTGATCCAGATGAGCAGCGCGATCGGCACGCCGAAGGCCCCGTACATGCTCTTCGTGGCCACCCCGCGCATGTAGCCGCTCAGCAGCAGTTTCAGCAGTTCGAAGCCTGCCGCGCCGAGGAGGGCCGCCTCGATCAGGCGCCGGCGCGGGGGGTCGACGCCGGGGAGCAGGGTCAGGAGGTAGAGCAGCAGCAGGAACGCGGCCACGACTCCGACGAGGAAGGCCCCGCCCCGCAGCAGGCCGCCGCCCGCGCCGTCGCGCGGCACGCCGAGCCAGTCCCCCGCCTTGCCGACCGCGCTGGAGCCGAAGATCGAGGCGGCGGCCGAGCACAGGCCGACGCCGCCGAGGCCGAGGAGGACGAGAGCGTCCTTGCCCTTGCGGACGACGGGGTTGCCCTGGTCTTCCTCGTCCTTGTCCCACACGGCGCGCAGGCAGTCGCGCATCGAGCCGACCCAGCCGATGCCGGTGAGGAGGAGGAGGCCGCCGGCGACCAGTCCGACCGTGCCCGCGTTCGCGACGAGGGCGTCGATGTCGAGCTGGTCGGAGATGCCGGGGACCTGTTCGGCGAGGTTCTTCTGGAGCCGGTCGAGCTGCTCCTGGCTGAGCAGGGCCGCGCCGATCGCGGCGGCCACGGTGATCAGCGGGAAGAGCGCGAGGAAGCTGATGAAGGTGATCGCGGCGGCAAGCCGGGTCCAGTGCACGCGGTCGAGCCGCTCGTACGAACGCCACAGGTGGGTCCGCATGAGCGCGGACGCCACGGACCCGATCAGCGGGAGCCTCGTCAGCCAGTCCATACGGTCACCGTAAATGAGCTGCCGGAAATAGCCAGGATTGCCGCTCGCGGAGACTACGGTCGTCGATTGTGACTTTTCGCCCGACGGCTCGGCCGTTCCACGCCCTGGTTCTGCGAAGGATCAGCTTCCGGTTCCGGTTCCTGCGTCAGGAACGGCGTACGGTCTTCTCGCCCGCGGCGGTCGCCGCGTTGTCGGTCGACGAGCCCGGCTGCGTCGGAACCCCGGCCGCGCCATTGCCGAAGGGGTACTCCCGCAGCTTGCGCCAGACCCCGTCCGAGCCCTGCTCGTAGAGGGCGAAGCCCTCGCAGACCCAGTCCGCCGCATAGTCCGCGAGGGTGCTGAACGCGAGGTCCATCGCCTCTTCGGAGATCCCGTGGGCGACGGTGACGTGCGGGTGGTACGGGAACGCCAGCTCCCGGTTGAGCGGGCCCTGCGGGTCGCGGACCCGGCCCTGGAGCCGGGTGCAGTCCGCGCCGCCCTCGGCGATCTGGACGAAGACGACCGGTGAGAGGGGCCGAAAGGTTCCCGTTCCGGCGAGCCGCATCACGAAGGGACGGCTCCCGGCGGCGACCGCGGCCAGGTGGGCGCGGATCTCCGGAAGCCGGTCCGCCGCCACCTCCGTCGGCGGTACGAGGGTGACGTGCGTGGGGATCCCGTGCGCGGCGGCGTCCCCGAAGCCGGCGCGCAGCTGCTGGAGGCTGCTGCCGTACGGCTCCGGGACCGCGATCGAAACGCCGAGCGTTACGGTCCCCACGTATCTCTCCTCCGCTTTTGGTCCTGTGCGTCGTCCGTGCGCGGCGCGTGTGCCGAACAGGTGCTGCCGACCCAGTGTGGCGGCAGCACCCCCCGATTCGCCAGGGCCCTCTTCCTCTTCGGTCCCCGTCAGTGCTTCGCGGGCAGGAAACCGAGGCGGTCGTACGCCTGTGCCAGGGTCTCCGCGGCGACCGCCCGGGCCTTCTCCGCGCCCTTGGCCAGCAGGGAATCCAGGGTTTCGGGGTCGTCCAGGTACTCCTGGGTGCGCTGCTTGAAGGGTGTGACGAAATCGACCATCACGCCGGCCAGATCGGTCTTGAGCGCGCCGTAGCCCTTGCCCTCGTACGCCGCTTCGAGCGCGGGCACCGACTCGCCCGTGAGGGTGGAGTAGATCGTGAGCAGATTGCTGACGCCGGGCTTGTTCGCGGTGTCGAAACGGATCACGGCCTCGGTGTCCGTGACAGCGCTCTTGATCTTCTTCTCGGTGACCTTGGGCTCGTCGAGGAGGTTGATCAGGCCCTTGGGGGAGGACGCCGACTTCGACATCTTGATCGCCGGGTCCTGGAGGTCGTAGATCTTCGCGACCTCCTTGACGATGTGCGCCGCCGGGAGGGTGAACGTCGTGCCGAAGCGCTGGTTGAAGCGCTCGGCGAGGTCGCGGGTCAGCTCGATGTGCTGGCGCTGGTCCTCGCCGACCGGGACGGCGTCGGCCTGGTAGAGCAGGATGTCGGCGACCTGGAGGATCGGGTACGTGAACAGGCCGACGGTGGCGTTGCCCGCGCCCTGCCTGGCGGACTTGTCCTTGAACTGGGTCATCCGGCTGGCCTCGCCGAAGCCGGTGATGCAGTTCATGACCCAGCCGAGCTGCGCGTGCTCCGGCACGTGGCTCTGGATGAAGAGCGTGCAGCGCTCGGGGTCCAGGCCGGCGGCGAGCAGCTGCGCGGCGGAGAGCCGGGTGTTCGCCCGGAGCTCCTTCGGATCCTGCGGCATGGTGATCGCGTGCAGGTCGACGACCATGTAGAAGGCGTCGTGCGTCTCCTGCAGGGCGACGTACTGGCGGATGGCTCCGAGGTAGTTCCCGAGGTGGAACGAACCGGAGGTGGGCTGAATGCCGGAGAGCGCGCGAGGACGATCAGAAGCCATGGGTTCATTCTCTCAGGTGGACCGACCGGCTCCGGCCCGGCGCTGGCCGGAACCGGCGGGTCGTCGGGACCCGGCGCCATGGGACACGGGCGGTCACAGTGCGTACTCGCCCGTAACCGGTCGTCTTGATCCTGCCCGGAGCGGGCGACCGGTTTCCCGGGGGCGCCGGCGGGCCGGCTCCGGCCCGGCGGAGACCGCCGCGCGGGGCCGGGGCCCCGCGCGGCGCGCCGGGGGTTACGACAGCGGGAGCCCCGGGGCCGGGAAGGCGGCCATCAGGTCCTCGACCTCGGCGCGGACGGCGGCCAGCGCGGGCTCGTCCGACGCCGCGGCGGCGGACACCGCGCGGGCGATCCAGTCGGCGACCGCCGGCATGTGGGCCTGCGTGAGGCCCCGCGAGGTCAGCGACGGCGTGCCGATCCTGATGCCCGACGGGTCGAACGGCTTGCGCGGGTCGAACGGCACGGTGTTGTAGTTCACGACGATGCCCGCCCGGTCCAGCGCCTTCGCCGCGACCTTGCCCGGGACGCCCTTGCCCGTGAGGTCGATCAGGATCAGGTGGTTGTCCGTACCGCCGGAGACCAGGTCGAAGCCCCGCTCGAGCAGCGCCGCGGCGAGCGCCTTCGCGTTGGCCACGACCGCGTGCGCGTACGAGACGAAGGCGGGCTGCGCCGCCTCGTGCAGTGCCACCGCGATGCCGGCCGTCGTCTGGTTGTGCGGGCCGCCCTGGAGGCCCGGGAAGACCGCCTTGTCGATGGCCTTGGCGTGCTCCTCGCGGCACATCAGCATCGCGCCGCGCGGGCCGCGCAGGGTCTTGTGCGTGGTCGTCGAGATCACGTCCACGTGCCCGGCCGGGGACGGGTGCGCCCCGCCCGCGATCAGGCCGGCGATGTGCGCCACGTCGGCGACCAGGACCGCGCCGGACTCCTTGGCGATCGACGCGAACGCCTCGAAGTCGATCGTGCGCGGGAGGGCGGTGCCGCCGCAGAAGATCAGCTTGGGGCGCTCGGCCAGCGCGAGGTCCCGTACCGCGTCGTAGTCGATCAGGCCGGTGTCGGCCCGGACGCCGTACTGGACGCCCCGGAACCAGGATCCCGTCGCCGAGACGCCCCAGCCGTGCGTCAGGTGCCCGCCCATCGGCAGGGCCATTCCCATCACGGTGTCCCCGGGCTTCGCGAAGGCCAGGTACACGGCGAGGTTGGCCGGGGAGCCGGAGTACGGCTGGACGTTGGCGTGGTCGACGCCGAACAGGCCCTTCGCCCGCTCGACGGCCAGCGCCTCGATCCGGTCGATGTTCTGCTGGCCCTCGTAGTAGCGGCGGCCCGGATAGCCCTCGCTGTACTTGTTCTGCAGCACCGTGCCGGAGGCCTCCAGCACGGCGGCGGAGACGTAGTTCTCGCTGGGGATCAGCCGCAGGGTCTGCGCCTGCAGGGTTTCCTCGGCGGCGACGAAGGACGCCAGCTCGGGGTCGGTGGCGAGCAGGGCGGGATGGGCGAGGTGGTGGTTCGCGCTCATGGCGGTTCCTCCGGGGTCGATGTCGGTTCTCGTCCCCGCGAAGCCCAGGCGAGCGGCCCTGTATGCGGTCGTGCGCGCACGACTCCCCCGGAGTTGGTTCTCCGTACGCCAGTCGCCGTGCGTGCCGCACAGCTTAGCGGGCACGCCACGAAAAAGGTTTCTCCGTCCGGTATACGAGCGAGGATGCACAGTGACGCCACCCTCGTCACAGGCCTTGACGGACGATCGGAGACCCCGTGTCTGCAACTTC
Source organism: Streptomyces sp. NPDC006544 (assembly GCF_040611715.1). Classification (NCBI taxonomy): domain Bacteria; kingdom Bacillati; phylum Actinomycetota; class Actinomycetes; order Kitasatosporales; family Streptomycetaceae; genus Streptomyces; species Streptomyces sp. NPDC006544. Next base: position 98,778 of record NZ_JBEXOV010000015.1, read on the forward strand.
TGATGCCATCCGCTCCGCCGACGCGCACAGCGCGCACAACTACCACCCCCTGCCCGTGGTGGTCGCCACGGCGGAAGGCGCGTGGATGACCGATGTGGAGGGACGCCGCTACCTCGACATGCTCGCCGGCTATTCCGCCCTCAACTTCGGCCACGGCAACCGCCGTCTGCTCGACGCCGCCCGCGCCCAGCTGGAGCGGGTCACCCTCACCTCCCGCGCCTTCCACCACGACCGCTTCGCGGACTTCTGCACCGAGCTCGCCGCGTTGTGCGGCAAGGAGGCGGTGCTGCCCATGAACACGGGCGCCGAGGCCGTGGAGACGGCGGTGAAGACCGCCCGCAAGTGGGGGTACGAGGTCAAGGGCGTCCCGGACGGCCACGCCAAGATCGTGGTCGCGGCCGACAACTTCCACGGCCGCACCACGACGATCGTGTCCTTCTCGACGGACCACGAGGCGCGCGACCACTTCGGCCCCTATACCCCCGGGTTCGAGATCGTCCCGTACGGGGACCTCACCGCGCTCGCCGCGGCCGTCACCTCCAACACCGTCGCCGTGCTCCTGGAGCCCATCCAGGGCGAGGCGGGCGTCCTCGTACCGCCCGCCGGTTACCTGCGGGGCGTTCGGGAACTGACGCGGGAGCGGAACGTCCTCTTCATGGCGGACGAGATCCAGTCGGGGCTGGGCCGGACCGGCAGGACCTTCGCGTGCGAGCACGAGGGGGTCGTCCCGGACGTGTACGTCCTCGGCAAGGCGCTGGGCGGCGGCGTCGTCCCGGTGTCGGCGGTCGTCGCCGACCGCGACGTCCTCGGCGTGTTCAAGCCGGGCGAGCACGGTTCGACCTTCGGCGGGAACCCCCTCGCCTGCGCCGTGGCGCTGGAGGTCGTCGCGATGCTCCGCGGCGGCGAGTACCAGCAGCGCGCCACCGAACTCGGCGACCACCTGCACCGGGAGCTGAACCTGCTGGTCGGCGGCGGGGCGGTGACCGCCGTACGCGGCCGCGGGCTGTGGGCGGGCATCGACATCGACCCGGCGCGCGGGACCGGCCGGGAGATCTCCGAGAAGCTCATGGAACTCGGGGTGCTCGTCAAGGACACCCACGGGTCGACGATCCGGATCGCGCCGCCGCTGGTGATCAGCAAGGAGGACCTGGACTGGGGCCTCGACCAGCTCAGGTCGGTCCTCTCGGACGACTAGCCGGCGCGCAGCCGGCCGGGCGGGCGGTCAGACGATGACGTGGGGCAGGAAGCGGGCGTACTCGTCCGTGACCGGCCCCGCCGATTCACGGATGCCGAGTCCGGCCGCCTCGTCCTCGACGACCCACGCGCCGAGCACCACGCGGTTGCCGTCGAAGTCGGGCAGCGGGTCCAGGGCCTGGAAGACGTACGTCTCGTCCGGCTCCGGCGCGAACGGTTCGCCGCCCACCGGGTGCAGGGTGACCCCGGCGCCCTCGCGCCCCAGCAGTGGCTTCGCCACGTAGCCGGTGGTGCCGGCGAGCTCGCGCGGGCCGTCCAGGTAGGCGGGAAGCAGGTTCGGGTGCTCGGGGAAGAGCTCCCACAGGACCGCCAGCAGCGCCTTGTTGGAGAGCAGCATCTTCCACAGCGGCTCGATCCAGGCGGTCGTGCCGGAGCCGCCGCCGAGGTCGTACGTGCCCAGCACCTGCGGGGCGAACTCGTCGGTGACGAGCCACTCCCACGGGTAGAGCTTGAAGCAGGCGCGGATGAAGCCGAGCTTCTCGTCCACGAAGCGTTCGGTCAGGGCGTCCCAGCCGATCCGCTCGACGGACAGCGCCCGCGCGTCGAGGCCGGCCTGCTCGGCGGTCTCGCGCAGGTAGGCGACCGTCATCAGGTCCTCGCCGAGCTCGTCCGTCTCGGAGTGCGCGAAGTGGACCGTGGCCGACGGCAGCAGCTCCGCCTGTCGGCGCCAGGCGTCGACGAGCCGCTCGTGGAGGGAGTTCCACTGGTCGGCGCCGGGAAAGCGTTCCTCCATCCAGAACCACTGCGGGCTCGCCGCCTCCACCAGCGAGGTGGGGGTGTCGGCGTTGTACTCCAGCATCTTGGCCGGGCCGCTGCCGTCGTAGTTCAGGTCGAAGCGGCCGTAGAGGGAGGGCTGTTCCGCGCGCCGCCGCCAGGACTCGGCGATCAGCGCGGCGAGCTTCGGGTCGGTGATGCCGAGGTCCGCGAAGCGGTCGTGCGCGACGATGTGCTCCGCCGCCGCCAGGCACATGGCGTGGAGCTCCTCGACCACGTTCTCCAGTGCCTCGACCTCGGGCAGCGAGAAGGAGTAGTAGGCGCTCTCGTCCCAGTACGGGCGCAGTGAGTCGTCGGGGTAGCGGGTCAGGGGATAGATCAGCCCCTGTTCCTCGACGGTCTTCTGCCAGTCGGGACGGGGCTCGATGGTGTGCCGCTTCATGGGTGTGCAGTCCCTCGGGTTCCGGTCAGCCGCCGCTGGAGCCGGAGCTCTTGTGGCCGCCTATGCCGCCGCGCGTGACGGCCGACTTGTCGAAGCTGCCGCCGGACGCCTTGCCGTTGCGCACGGAGCCGCCGTAGTAGTACGTGCCCCGGCTGGAGCCGCTGCCGCCGCCGCTCTTGCAGTACTTGTCGTCCAGTTTGTCCAGCGTGGTCCGGTCGACGCAGCGCCGGTCCGGCTCGTTGCTGTTGCCGCAGGCCACGAGCGTGGCCGCGAGCAGTCCCATGCCGCCGAGCACGACGGCGCCGGACCGCATGCGGCGCTGGTTGGTACGGCTGCTGCTGTCCATGTCTGCTGCTCCCCCTAGTGGCGTGCTGCCGACAGACTAGATCGAGGCGCCCGGCCGATGGAATCCGGCCGTCGCCCAGCCTGTGACCTAGAGTCGGTTCGTGCTCCTTGGGATGATTTGCGCGCTCGGTGCGGCGATCTGTTTCGGCACGGCCTCGGTCCTCCAGGCCGTCGCGGCCCGGACGGCCGAGCCGGGAACGGGCTCGGGGGTCGACACCGCCCTCCTCCTGCGGGCGCTGCGCCAGTGGCGCTACGTCGCCGGGCTCGGCCTGGACGGGATCGGCTTCGTCCTCCAGATCGTCGCCCTGCGCCACATCCCCATCTACGCGGTGAGCGCGGCGCTCGCCGCCAGCCTCGCGGTGACCGCGGTGGTCGCGGCGCGGCTGCTGCGGGTACGCCTCAGCGGGACCGAGTGGGCCGCGGTGGGCGTGGTGTGCGGGGGCCTGGTGATGCTCGGGCTGGCGTCGGGCGAGGAAGGCTCCGGGACGGGGTCGCTCGCGCTGGAGCTGGGGCTCCTCGCGGTCGCGGGGCTGGTGCTCGTGACCGGAGCCGTGGCAGGCGGCCTGCCGGACCGCAGCCGGGCGCTCACCCTGGGACTGGCGGCCGGAACGGGCTTCGGGGTGGTGGAGGTGGCGGTCCGGCTCATCGACGACGTCTCGCTCTCCGCCCTGACGAACCCCGCCCTGTACGCGCTGCTGCTGGGCGGCGGCGCGGGCTTCCTGCTGCTCACCTCGGCCTTGCAGCGCGGCTCCGTGACCACGGCGACGGCCGGGCTGGTGCTGGGCGAGACGATCGGCCCGGCGGCGGTGGGGGTGATCTGGCTGGGCGACCGCACCCGCGAAGGGCTGGCCTGGCTGGCGGTCACCGGCTTCGTGGTCGCCGTCGCCGGAGCCCTCGCACTGGCCCGCTTCGGCGAACCCCCGGCGGACCCGGCGGACCCGGCGGACCCGGCGGACCCGGCGGACCCGGCGGACCCGGCGGCGGGAGCGTCCCCCGCGTCGGCCCCCTGACCGGGGCCGGGCTCCGGGCCGGCCCTCAGGGGAGCGCCGCCACCAGAGCCGCCAGGGTCGGGGCCCAGGCGCTCTGGGACGGCGTCCCGAAGCCGACGACGAGGGCCTCGCGCGCCGCCCCGGCCGCCTCCGGGTGCCGGAAGGAGGACAGCGGCTGCAGGCCGAGGTCCTGCCACGCGGCCGCCCGCAGGGCCGCCCGTTCGCCGCCCGGTCCGAGGTCCAGCACCGCGTGCAGGCCCGCCGCGATGCCGGACACCCCCGCGCGGTCCCCGACCGCCGCCACCAGCTCGTCGCGGCGCCGCCGGTAGCGCAGCCGCATCCCGCGCACGTGCCGGTCGTACGCCCCGGACCGGATGAACTCCGCGAGCGTCAGCTGGTCCAGCACGCCGGAGGTCCACGCGTCCCGGCCCTTCGCCCCGAGCACCTCGTCCATCAGCCCGGCCGGGACGACCATCCATCCCATGCGCAGCCCCGGAGCCAGGGACTTGCTCGCCGTCCCCATGTAGACCACGCGGTCCGGGTCCAGGCCCTGCAACGCGCCCACCGGCTGCCGGTCGTAGCGGAACTCCCCGTCGTAGTCGTCCTCCAGGACCAGACCGCCCGTGGACCGGGCCCAGTCCACCGCCGCCGCCCGCCGCACGGGCGTCAGCGCGGCGCCCGTCGGGAACTGGTGCGCCGGTGTCAGCAGCACCGCCCCCACGCCGTGCCCCGCCGCGGCGCCCGCCGTCGAGGCCAGGTCCTGGGTCCGCGCCCCCTCGGCGTCCACCTCCAGCGGCCGGGTCCGCAGCCCCGCCCCGGTCAGCAGGTCGCGGTGCACGTCGAGCCCGTACCCCTCCACGGCGATGTCGCGGACCCGCCGGGCCCGCAGCAGCTTCGCCATCAGCAGCATGCCCTGCGCGAACCCCGCGCACAGCACGATGCGTTCCGGGTCCGCGTACACCCCGCGCGCCCGCGCCAGGTACCCGGCGAGGGCCTCCCGCAGCTCCACCCTCCCGCGCGGATCGCCGTACCCGAAGGCCTCGTTCGGGGCATCGGCCAGCGCCCGCCGGGCCGCCGCCAGCCAGGCCGCGCGCGGGAAGCCGCCCAGGTCGGGGGAACCGGGCATCAGGCTGTACGAGGTCTTCGCGCGCACGGGGCGCCGTACGGGCGCGGCCGCCACGGCGCGCCGCTCCGGAACCCGCTCGGCGACCCGGGTGCCGGACCCCTGCCGGGCCGTCAGCCGGCCCTCGGCGACCAGCTCCGCGTACGCCTCGGCGACGGTGTTGCGGGCGATCCCGAGATCGGCGGCGAGCGAGCGGGAGGAGGGCAGCCGGGTGCCGGGCGCGAGCCGGCCGCTGCGCGCCGCCTCGCGCAGCGCCTCGGTGAGACCGGCGCGCAGACCGCGCCCGGCGGAGAGCTCCACATGCAGGTCGGCCCCGAAAGTGGCCCACGATTCAGTCATGGATATGGACCATAGAGGCGGGCCGCCCCGCTCGTACGGTAGGACCATGAACAACACGGACAGCACCAAGAACGCACCTGAGCACACGCCCCGCATGCAGCTGGCGAAGCTCGCCCCCGAGTTCTACAAGGCCGCCGTGGCCCTGGACGCCGCCGCGTCCAAGGGGCTGGACCCGTCCCTGGTCGAGCTCGTCAAGCTCCGGTCCTCGCAGATCAACCACTGTGCCTTCTGCATCGACATGCACTCCAAGGACGCCCTCGCGGCCGGCGAGGACGTGGAGCGGCTGCTGCTCCTCGCCGCGTGGGAGGAGTCGCGGCACTTCTACACGGAGAAGGAGCTCGCCGCGATCGAGCTGACGGAGGCCGTGACCGTCCTGACCGACGGGTTCGTCCCCGACGAGGTCTACGACCGGGCGGCGAAGCAGTTCGAGGAGAAGGAACTGGCCCAGCTGATCGCCCTGATCGCGGCGATCAACGTCTGGAACCGCATCGGCGTCACCACCCGCCTGGTCCCGGGGCACTACACCCCGGGCATGTACAAGTAGCACGGCCGAGGAGAACGGCCGGGCAGAGCGGCCGGGCAGACGGGTCCCCCGGCGACGGACGGGCCGGGCGGCCCCCCGCCGGGGGGTGGCCCGCCCGCTGGCGGGCCGGCTCAGCCGCCGGGACGGAAGGCGGCCAGCGCGGCCGAGTGGTGCGCCTGCGTGAGCGTCCACTCGGCGACCGGACCGGCCGTGAGGACGGCCCACTTTCCGCCGTCCCGCGCGACGAAGACCCGTTCGACACCGCGGCGCCGGCCGTGCGATTCGGCGCTGTCGTACTCGTACACGAGCTCCGCGGCCCCGGGCTCGCCCGGGACCGGGCCGAGCCGGACCTCCTGGAAGCCCGTGGTCCGGGCCCGCAGGTCGGCGGAGGCGCCCTGGGCGGCCCCCAGCGGGGTCAGTTCGGGCTCGACCACCGTGAAGACCTGGATCAGGGCGGTGCGGTCGGGCGAGCGGTAGAAGACACCGCTCGCGCCCTCCTCGCGGTTCCACCCGACGGGGACGGCGATCGTGAAGCCCTTCGCGTCCCGCACGGTCTCGTGCGCGGCGTCGGCACTCGGGCCGGGCGTGGCGCTCGGGCTGACGCTCGGCGAGGGCGAGGGCGAGGGCGAGCCGGTCCGCGTGGGCGGGGCGGTGCCCGGGCCGCTGCCGCTCGGCGGAGCGCTCGAAGCCGTCGGCCCCACGAGCACGGGCTCCCCCGTGTCCCGCTGCGCGAACCACACGGCCGTCGCGCCGATCGCGAGCGCGGCCACCGCGACCAGCGCCGTGGTCGGCGTCAGCCACCGGGCGCGCCACCCGTCGGGGCGCGCAGGCTCCGGCGCCACCGGCGGACCGGGGTGCGCGTACGGGTCGTGGACCGGTCCGGACGGGGGCGGTGACGAGGGCCCGTACGAGGGCTGCGGCACCACCGGCTCGTGGCCCGGCGGAGCGGGCGCCGGCGCCTGACCCGGGCCGGACGCCCGGGGCGGGTGGGTCTGAGGCTGCGGAATCCGGGGCTGCGGAATCTGGTGCTCCGGCGCCCCGGGCTGCGGAGCCTGGGGCGGGGCCTGCCCGTCCGACACCCAGCGCTGGGTCCGCCCGTCCCAGCGGGGTGCGCCCTGCGGCTGCTGCGGGGCCACGGCTCAGCCCCCCAGCGAGGTCAGCAGCCCGGCCAGCGCCGTGGCCGCGCTGACCGACTCCACCAGCGGGGCCCAGCGTTCCAGCGCCGCGCGCAGTCGGCCGACCAGGCCCGGACGGATCTCCGCGGCTCCTTCCAGTCCCTCGGCGACCCCGTCCAGTTCGGCGTCGAGCGCCGTCCGGTCCTCGCCGCGCGGCAGCCGTACGAGGGCCGCCCGCAGCTCGAGTACCGCCTCCAGCAGTGCCTCCGGCCCGACGGCTCCGGTGTCCGCGCCGCCGTGGTGGACGGTGTTGGTGTTGTCGCGGCCGCCGATGCTGAACGCGCTGCCGGTGACGGTGCCGATCCGCACGGTCGGCTCGGGACCGTCCGCGCCCGCGCCCGTGCCTGTTCCCGTCCCCGTACCCATGGCCGTACCCGTAGCCTCACCCGCGCCGACGCCGTCAGTTGCCACCGCTGCTCCTCCTGCCCCTCGCGCCGTTGTCGTGGCCTGTGCTGTTGGTGTTGCCGCTGCCTCCGACGCTGAACGCGCTGCCGTTCACCGACTGGATGAACACCCCGCCCTCGGCCACGTTGACGGCGCGTCGCGCGAACTCCTCGGTGTGCCAGCCCGCCTCGTGCAGGGCGAGGACGACGCCCCCGACCACCCGGTCCTGAACCGTCTTCAGGAAGCGGTCGAGGTCCATCAGGTGGAACAGCGAGCCGTTGTCCTGGGAGGCCAGGTCGCGCACCGACACCCGCGGCCCCTCGGGCCGGGCGCCGCCGTGGCCGGCGGTGGCGATCCGCCACCAGCTGACCAGGCCGCGGCCCAGGGTGGTGACGGAGGCAGCGAGGGAGCGGGGGGTGTTGCGCACGGCCCAGACGGCCTTCCCGAACCAGTTGTTGTTGCGGTGGCGCTGGGCGTCCGCGTCCGCGTTGTGGAAGTCGGCGCGGACCGGGAGCAGCACGTGCGGCGCCACTTCCAGCATCATCATCCCGCCCTGTGTGTGGACCCGTACGAACACGGTGACGACGAGGTTCTCGTCCCAGCCGCCCACCCGGACGCGCAGGAAGTGCCGGCGTCGCTCGCCGCCCTCCTCGATGGCGGCGGCCCGCTGTTCGGCGTACTGCCCGTGCACCACCTGGGCGGTGTCCCGGTGCGGCAGTCCGCCTGCGGGAAGGAACACGCACTCGTCGACGACCAGCTCGCGCAGCCGGTCCCCGACGGCGGCCGCGGCCTCGTCGGAACCGTGCGGCGAGGGCACGCGCAGGCGCTCCAGCAGCGGCACGATCCGCTCGAGGATGCGGGCGTTGGTGACGGGGACCGGCTTGCGGTCGGGGCCGAGGTCCTCGCGCGGGCGCAGTTCCACGGACAGTTGCCAGGGCCGGTAGGAGTCACCCGCCCCGCAGAACGGGTCGTTGACGTCGTACATGATCACCGGCGCGAACTGCTCCGCCCGGATCCGCTGGCGGATGCGCTGGAAGCGGACCCCCTGGACGGCCTCGGCCGGGTCGCCCGCGTGGTCGGCGTAGCGCTGTTCGTGGAGGTCGGTGGCGATGGTCCGGAAGACGTGTCCGCGCTGGAGTCCCACGACGGTCACGATCCCGGCGAAGACGACGGGCCCCCACCAGAAGCTGACGGCGCCCGCGAATTCCCCGCCCGCCGGGAAGAACGGCATGCCGAACAGCGGGCCCATGTCGCCGAAGGCGCCGAGCAGCGCGAGGCCGCCGAAGCCGAGGACGAACAGGACGGCGAGGAGCGTCCACCACACGTACACGCGCAGGATCACGGAGAGCAGGCGCAACAGCGGGGCCCGGCGGGCGCGCAGCCAGTCGGCCAGGCTGAGCAGCAGGAAGGGCACGACGAGCACGGAGACCATGCCGCCCGTGAGCAGGGAGCCGACGAACCAGGCCCCGAGGACGCCGGCGGCCCAGCCGAGTTCGCTGCGGCGGGCGCGGAGCGCGTGGGCCAGGACCCGGGAGGCGTCGTATCCGTAGGAGGGAGCGACGATCCGCTCCTCGTGGACGTACAGCTCGTCGATGACCCGGTCGCGGTAGCCGGCGTCGAGGTACGTTCCCGCGCACAGGAAGCGGCCTGCCTCGCTGAGGGAGGGGTGCACCGGGGAGCGTCCCGCGCGGGAATCGCCCCGTCCGCCGCCGCTGGTGGGCTGGTGGGGAATCGGGATCTCGGTCACCGACCGACTTTAGATATCCCTTACACGGAGCGACAGCAAGATTCACGCCAAAGCGCCCCGGCCTGGTTTGGCCGGGGCGCTTCGGTGTTCGTACTGGTTCGTACGGGGCCTGCCGGTCCGGAGTGGTGGCTCGGGGCCTACGAACGGCCGTACGGAGGGGCTCAGATCAGGCCGAGCTCGCGCACCGCGTCGCGCTCCTCGACGAGCTCCGCCACGGACGCGTCGATGCGCGCACGGGAGAACTCGTTGATGTCCAGGCCCTGGACGATCTCGTACTTGCCGTCCTTGGTGGTGACGGGGAAGGACGAGATGATGCCCTCCGGGACGCCGTAGGAGCCGTCCGACGGGATGCCCATGGAGGTCCAGTCGCCCGCCGCGGTGCCGTTGACCCACGTGTGGACGTGGTCGATGGCGGCGTTGGCGGCCGAGGCGGCCGAGGACGCGCCGCGGGCCTCGATGATCGCCGCGCCGCGCTTGGCGACGGTCGGGATGAAGGTGTCGGCGAGCCACAGCTCGTCGTTGACGACCTCGGCGGCGTTCTTGCCGGCGATCTCCGCGTGGAAGATGTCCGGGTACTGGGTCGCCGAGTGGTTGCCCCAGATGGTGAGGCGCTTGATGTCGGAGACGGCGGCGCCGGTCTTCTGCGCGAGCTGCGAGATCGCGCGGTTGTGGTCCAGGCGGGTCATCGCGGTGAAGCGGTCGGCCGGTACGTCCGGCGCGGAGGCCTGCGCGATGAGCGCGTTGGTGTTGGCCGGGTTGCCCACGACGAGCACCTTGATGTCGTCCGCGGCGTGGTCGTTGATGGCCTTGCCCTGCGGCTTGAAGATGCCGCCGTTGGCGGCGAGCAGGTCACCGCGCTCCATGCCCTTGGTACGCGGGCGGGCGCCGACGAGCAGCGCGACGTTCGCACCCTCGAAGCCCTTGTTCGGGTCGTCGAAGATGTCGATGCCGGCGAGCAGCGGGAAAGCGCAGTCGTCGAGCTCCATGGCGGTGCCCTCGGCGGCCTTCATGCCCTGAGGGATCTCCAGAAGACGGAGCCGGACCGGCACGTCCGCGCCGAGCAGGTGACCGGAAGCGATGCGGAAGAGCAGCGCGTAGCCGATCTGGCCGGCGGCGCCGGTGACGGTGACATTCACGGGAGTGCGGGTCATGGCCTTCTCCGTTAGACAGCTGGCGGTGGGGCGTCCCTGCCCCATGTGCTGGGAGGACGCCGCTCCATGGCCCGGTAAATCTTGACGTGAAGAGACATCCGCCCGTCAGGCTATCCGACCCTGACCCACCCCAATCCCCCACCCCGTGTGGCACACGGCACACGATCCCTCCCAACGGCGTGTCCCCACCCCCGCCGACGCCCCTCCCGGCCGCGTCGCCGGCGTTCGAGGCGCGGGGCCACCCATCCCATCCCATCCCAGCCCCGCCGGCGTTCGAGGCGCGGGGTCACCCCTCCCAGCCCCGCCGGCGTTCGAGGCGCGGGGTCACCCCTCCCAGCCCCGCCGGCGTTCGAGGCGCAGGGTCACCCGTCCCAGCCCCGCCGGCGTTTGAGGCGCGGGGTCCGGGGCGGAGCCCCGGGGGCGCGGGCGCAGCCCGTGACCCAAGGGTCCGGGCAGAGCCCGGGGAACGGTGGAAGGGCGGGTAGGGGACAGCCCCGCAGGGCACGCACCCCGCACCACACCCACCGGCCCCGGCCGGCACCGACACCGGCACCGGCACCGGCACCGGCACCCCCAGTCGACCGGACCCCCGCCCCGTCAGCGCACGGTGAACCGAACCGCACTCTCCAGGAACGGGATGTGCAGCAACGGCCTCGGCTCCATGACCAGCGCGAGCAACGTGATCGCCACGCCCAGCAGCCCGTACGTGACCATGTCGGTGAAGCGGGACCGCACCGCGAGCATCCCCACCGACGGCAGCAGCCTGCGCATCACCGACCCCGCGATCAGCGCGATGCCGATCATCAGGCACCCCCCGCGCGGGTGACCCATGGCCGTGGCCAGCAGCCCTGCCGCCGTCGCGGCGAGCACGGCCAGCATCGGCCACTGCCGGGCCGGCGCCGGCGCGTCGCCGGGAGCGGCCCGCCCGCCGCCCTCGGGGCGGGCGGTGCCCCGGGTGATGGAGGGGAACCGGCGCGACCTGCCCCCGCCGACGCCGTCCTCGGCCTCTCCCGCGCCCGCCGCGTCAGCCTCCTCCGCCCCCTCAGCCCGCACTGGGAACGATCCGTTCCGCCGCCTCGACGACGTTCACGAGCAGCTGCGCCCGCGTCATCGGCCCGACGCCGCCCGGGTTCGGGGAGATCCAGCCGGCCACGTCCGCGACCCCGGGATGCACGTCCCCGACGATCTTTCCGTTCTCGTCCCGGCTGACGCCGACGTCGAGCACGGCCGCGCCGGGCTTCACGTCCTCCGGCTTGACCAGGTGCGGGACACCGGCCGCCGCCACGACGATGTCGGCCCGCCGCAGCAGCCCGGACAGGTCGCGCGTACCGGTGTGGCACAGCGTCACCGTTGCGTTCTCCGACTTGCGCGTGAGCAGCAGGCCGATCGACCGGCCGACGGTGATGCCGCGGCCCAGGACGACCACGTGCGCGCCGTTGATCTCCACGCCGTGGTGGCGCAGCAGTTCGACGATCCCGTACGGGGTGCACGGCAGCGGGCCCGGCTCGTTCAGGACGAGCCGGCCCAGGGACATGGGGTGCAGGCCGTCGGCGTCCTTCGCCGGGTCCATCTGCTCCAGGACCCGGTTGGTGTCGATGCCCTTGGGGAGGGGGAGTTGCACGATGTAGCCCGTGCAGTGCGGGTCGGCGTTCAGCTCGCGCACGACCTCCTCGATGTCCTCCTGGGAGGCCGTCGCGGGCAGTTCGCGCTGGATGGAGGCGATACCGACCTCGGCGCAGTCCTTGTGCTTGCCGTTCACGTACCAGCGGCTGCCCGGGTCGTCGCCGACCAGCAGCGTGCCGAGGCCGGGGGTGATGCCCCGGGCCTTGAGCGCCGCCACGCGGGCGGTCAGTTCGGACTTGATCGCGGCTGCGGTGGCCTTGCCGTCGAGAATCTGGGCAGTCATGACCCCATCCTCCCGGATGGAACGGTCCCGGTTCCAGTCGCGTCCCCCGCGCGAACGGTTCGATTCGGTTCATTGCACTTGCACAACAAGTCACCGGCCCGCTGCGCGGCGGCTGGACAAGTCCGCCCCGACCGGACGACGATGCACGGAAGATGTGCCGCGGGCAGTGCCGGGGGGCGGGCCGCACCACTGCAGCGATTCCTCCGAGCGTGCCGTGCGTCCCCGCACTTCCACGGAGGAACACCCCAAGATGAGTTTCGGCGACCCGAACAACCCCTACGGGCAGCAGCCCCAGGGCCAGCCCGGCTACGGCTACCCGCAGCAGGCGCCGCAGGGCATCCCGCCCCAGGGCGGCTACGCCTACCCCCAGCAGGCCCAGGGCTACCCGGGCGTCCCCGGCTACCCGGGCTCCCCCATGCCGATGCCCGGCGGGGCCAAGGCCGCCCGCGTCATCATGTTCATACTCGGCGGGCTCCAGGCCCTGGCCGGCGTCCTGGTGGTCGTCGGCGGCGCGCTGTTCGCCTCGGCCCTCTCCGGCTCCAGCAGCTCGTCGTCGAGCGACGCGGGCGCCGTCGCGGGCGGCGTGTTCGTCGTCGTCGGCATCATCCTCCTCGGGTTCTCGCTGTGGCCGATCCTGACCGCCGCCAAGCTGAAGAAGGGCCGCGGCGGCGTCCGGGTCTCCGGCATCGTCTTCGGTTCGCTGCAGTCGCTCTTCGCTCTGATCAGCGTGCTCGGCAACCTCGCGGCGGTCGGCGGCTCGAGCTCGTCCGGCGTCACCCCGGTCATGTTCTCGCTGGTCTTCGCGGTCATCTCGCTGGGCCTGGGCGTCTGGATCATCGTCGGCCTGGCCAACTCGGCCTCGGGCGCCTACTTCAAGCGGCCGCTGTACTGACACCCCGCGCCGCGGCCACGGGTTCGACCGCCCGGACCGGCCGCGGCCACGGCGAAGGCCGCGCCCCCCCCCCCCCCCGGGGCTGTGGCCCCCGCCCCGGCCGCCCGGCCCGACGGCCACGGCGGCACCGTCCCCGTCCACGTCCCACCA